>NZ_JAUBVX010000026.1:0-90959 GCF_036706065.1 Microcoleus sp. A2-C3
GTTTTTGAGTAACAGCTTCCCGGATATTCAAAGGCAGCTACTTTTAGCTGCGACTATTTTTTAGTCTAAACTACAGTTAGTATAACCCTGTTGGGAATGGGGCCCGAAACAGCTCTCGATTCCAGTCCCCCCCAACGGTTTTGGCCCAATGAGTCAGAAGAGTAGGTTTGCGACTGTGGGAGTGGGGGCGTGACGATGTGACAAAGGCTTTAGTTTTGTGGAATTTAGCAGCAGGGCGGACAGTCACAGCCGCCGCCCCTGCGGAAACCGGGTTTTGGTTCATTAATGAATCTTAGATTCAACGCTAGATTTTTCAGAAGCCGCAGCTTCCTTTATCTCTGGAATCGCCTTGCGGCTGAAGATTTGGAAATACAGAGAAACAAAAAATTCTTTAACTGGGAAAACGATAAAAGTTAAAGGATTAATTGTGACGATGATATTGCGGACATCGGCTTTAGCTTGTTTGACAATTTGCTGCGCTACCCAGTCTGGAGACATAATGCCGATCGGGTTTAAATTACTTTTGAACGGCCCTAAAATCAGTTTGCGAACGATACAGGGCGCATCCAGCCGTCGCAGGGTGACTAAATCTCCCAGAGCACGTTTGCTGAGTTCGTACAGGGGACTGACAGCGGGAATCACTTCTGCTTCGGAAGTATTGATCCAGACTTCTTTACAAGCGATGTTTTCGTTAGTTCGGACTGTTAAGAAAAAGAGTTCCATCAGTCGCCACGCCGAAAAAGTGTTAATTTCGTATGAATTTGCGATCGCCTCTCCGGTTCTTTCTCCCTGTACGTTAATCCCGTGATTGATGACGAGAATATCGATTTTTTCTAACAATTGAGCTAAATCTGCCTCTGCGCCAGCGTGCCAAATTACAGTTTTTACAGGCAAAATCTCGCCGCCTACATTCAAAGTAATTTCCTCATTTCCAGAGGATAGGGCGATAACTTTTGCACCAGCTTTGTGCAGGTGTTTGAGAAGCAAACGCCCTAAAGTTCCCGATGCACCGGTGACGGCTACAGTTTTGCCTTTAAGAGAAAGTGCTGTTCCCATAAGTTTATCTATTAAGGTGAAAGTACCGCAATAGTAAGCATTTTGATTGTCAAAATGATGCTTCCAATGATAAGGTTTATTAACGAACCAGTTGCCGGGGATAGTCTGGAATTCTCCCGGTTGGTGGGTGATGTCGGTTAATTCGTCTGCACCTTTAATGCCACACGCGCGGGCGATCGCGCTCAACAAAAAGCCTAAAGTATAAATACAACCGGCTGCTGCGCCCCAGTGATATTCGGGCAGCCAAAAATACGCTAAAACCCACAGCAACAAGCCTAAAACCAACATCGCCGCAGCTTCGGGCACATCGTGACGCCAGTGTGCTTGCTTGTAAATTGTCTCGCTGACAGCGGTCAAATTCGGGCGGAAAACGCGGTGATGCCAATTGTGCAGCTTTTGCAAAGGCGGCACATAATGAGACGCGACGTGATAAAAGTCTCGGATGATTTCTGCCCAGCAGACAGAAGCTATTCCCACAGCGCCGACTATCCAGTAATTTACCATACTCGCAGAAGTTATAAATTTAAGATATTATATCATGTCCTGTCATAAAAAAGGTTTGTAGTGAGGACTTTAGTCCTCTGATTGATGCGGACTAAAGTCCTCACTACAAACCTTTTTGATTGTGGTGGTTTTCTTCGGATAATATCTGAGATATTGTCATTTTTCAACTATCGCTGAAAATGACTTTTATTGCTATTCTGGCAATTGACTCAGGCGTTTTAAAATCTGCAAGACGCGGTACAATTCATTGCCTAAATTGTGAATTGTGAATTAATTAGATAAGGCATACTCAGGAGTTTTGCCACTTCTGACTAGCTTGACAAAGCTGAAGTTAGCACCTGTGGAAATCATCCCAAAAGTAGGAGTTTCGGGATTGGGATCTGCCAGCATATATGTCAGGAGTTGGGCAAGTGCTTCGTCAGTTGAAAATGAAAGTTGTTTGGATTCAATTACTGTCACCCACAAGTTGGCTTTCATAATCAGGATATCTATTCTGCCTTCGATGATTCTGCCTTCGTCTTCTTCTTGAATGGCGATCTACTTTTCGGCTTTGAATTGAAAAGGAGACTCGTACAGACCGGCAATAAACAAAATAGGGCTAATAATTGTCAGCTTGACTGAATTTTCTAACAAAGGCGGGGAGTCTACCAAGTTGTAGTAGATATCTTGAACGCGATCAAGCAATTGTTTTTCTGAGTCTGTTACTTCGGGTAAGTTTTCTTGCCATTCTGGGAAGAAATCATCTTGACGAACTCGCTGTAATCCGAAGTTATCGATTAAATAGCGGAGGTTGATGTCTCTTGCTTGTAGTTTTTGCATTATGATTATTAATAAGGGCTTTTATATATTAATAATTTTAGCATAATTTTGATCTTTAACCGCAGATGAACGCAAATGAACGCAGATGAAATGCAGATGAAATGCAGATAAAGGAGATTTGGCTGAGATGTCTATTTATGGGGATTTTTGTTCGCCATTTTGCTGTTTTTGGGCTGCTTGCATTTGCAGCAATTGCGGCACGGTGACAAAACGATATCCCTGTTGTTTTAGTTTAGGAATAATTGCCGACACGGCCTCGACTGTTTGCTGGCGATCGCCCCCGCCGTCGTGCAACAATACGATCGCCCCCGATGTCGCTTGAGACAGCACACTGCGGGTTATAGCAGCCGCCGGAGGTTGCAAAAAGTCTTTAGGGTCGATCGACCACATGACAACTACATAATTTTTCTTTTTGGCATAATCTGCAAAACCGTTACTTAAACGGCCGCCTGGAGGACGAAATAACAAACTTTTTGCCCCACTCGATCGATAAATGTGCACCCCAGTATTATCTATTTCATCCGATGCTGTTTTCTCAGTAACATTATGATAAAAGTGATGCCATGTATGATTGCCGATCGCATTTCCCGCTTTTACTACTCGCTTCGCAATTTCAGGATTTTCTCGCAAATTTGCACCCAAACAAAAAAATGTAGCTACCACATTATGTTTCTGCAAAACTGCTAATATTTTCAAAGTTTCCGCAGTTGGCCCATCGTCAAATGTCAGCGCGATAACTTTTGAGTTGCTGATACTTGCTTTATAAACAATCTGGCTGCGAAATTGCGTCGGCGGTGCGAATATTAAAGGTTTATCGGCGGGTTTCGGAGTCGGAGTGGTGGCGGGAGAAGGCTGTATTTGGGGTTTTGGCGGTTTCAGGAGGTTTGGCGGGAAATTGTCTAAAGGGGGGATTTGGGCGAGGGAATTGGAATTACCAGTTTGTCGATTTTCTGAAAATAGCAAAATTAGGGCGATCATTACGATCAATATAATACTTTGAATCGCTAATTTTTTAGTAAATTTGGTATTCATTAACTGTAATATTTTCTGTTAACGATATAACGATAGCTTACAACTTTGCCTAAAATTAGATAAAATTCAAGATAGCAACGCATAACAACAGGAGAAAAGCCATGATTGCTCCGGCAACAAATCTCAGCCGCATCACGATTCCCCCTCTGGAAAATGGCGATTTGCTCAGCCGTGCAGAATTCGAGCGGCGCTATACAGCCATGCCCGCACTCAAAAAAGCAGAATTGATTGAAGGAATTGTTTATATGGCTTCACCCTTACGCTTTGAACCCCACGCCGAGCCCCATGCTCGTCTCATTACTTGTCTTGGCTTCTATGTTGCTTTTACCGCGCATACTCGGATCGGCGATAATCCTACCGTGCGTCTCGATTTAGATAACGAGCCTCAACCCGATGCTGTACTGCTAATTGATTCCCGACATGGGGGTCAAACTTTTCTTAGCGATGATGGCTATATTGAAGGTGCACCCGAATTTGTTGCCGAAATTTCTGCAAGTACCGCGACGATCGATCTGCGGGACAAAAAACGAGTTTACCGCCGCAATGGAGTCAAAGAATATCTCGTTTGGCAAGTCATGAATCGCCGGATCGATTGGTTTTCCTTGCAGGAAGAAGAATATATATCTCTACTCCCCGATGCTGAAGGAATTATCCGCAGCCGAGTTTTTCCGGGGTTGTGGCTGGCAGTCTCAGCACTCTTGGACGGGGATATGCCAAGTGCGATCGCCACTCTTCAAGCCGGATTAAACAGTGACGCACATCAAGAGTTTGTCCAACAGTTACCCACCAGCCAAAATCCAGTTTTGTAGAGACGCAATTCGCGCAGTCGCTATAAATAATTACGCTAAAAGCGACAAGTCTGCCGCGCCCTTTCATCCTCCGGTTCTTGCCACCCCCAAGAAAAATGACTCACCGCATTAATTTGTGGCGTTGCCGAACGAATTGCCTGCATTTGAATCTCCAAAGACGGCCGATTTTTTAGAGATTTTCCCCAATCTCCAGCAATGGCAGGAATAATTTTTGCTCCCGGAGGCGCTAAACTCACTGCCCGCTCCACCTGCGGCACAATACAGCTTACATCCCCACAATTTCCGTAAGACATCGCGTGGAATTCTACAGCAGCCGGAAAGCTGTCCCAAGGCTGCAATCTCGAATCATATCCCCCTTGATTTATCTTTTTATTTGCATCAGGAAAAAATATCGCTCCTACAGGAATTCCCAGGCTTTGAGCTGGCTTAGTTGCCACCCCAAAAAAATCTAAAATTCCTTGAACTGCATGACCAATACTCAGTTTCCAGAGGTCTTTTTGTAGAATGCCAGTGTCGGGAAGCGGCGGTTTTGGTGTCGGTTTTGGCGTCGGTTTTGGCGTCGGTTTTGCAGCGTTTGGCGATTTTGTGGCGGGAGTTTGTGAAGCTACTTTTGATGCGGCATTCTGTGTTCGAGAAGCGGGAGTTGCTACTGGAACGGATTGCGGAATTCGCCCCTGCCAAAGAGGTTCTCGCTCATTCGGATACTGTTTGACTACTGCTTGAACGTCATTAGTATTGATAAATCCTTTAGTCAAATATCGCTGAATTAAATCTCGCCCTTGCTGATTGTTAGCCCGCTGTAAAAGCATTTGCTGCGATGCTGGGCCGTAAATCCACAAGTCTTGAACTTTGGTAGCAACTGAAGCCGGCCCGAAGCCCCGTAGATAGCGAATGTAGTCGAATAACATTCCTTGTGGCTTGCGCTTGACTATTTGATTTACTAATAAAGTATAGTCTTGCCTCGCTTGCGGACTGTAGGGGTCGATAAAGGCTTGATTGCCCGGAACTTCTCCGAAATCATCGTTAATTGTTGCGTCTTTAATTATTGTTAAACTTGTCTGGTTTTTGCCGTTTAATGCGAGGTTTTGCTGTCTGTCGGGACGCTGAGAATAGGTATAGCCAAAGTTCATGGTAAACAACCAGGTGTATACTTTTAAACCTCGCTGTTTGCCTTTGGCGATCGCCTTTTCCAACAAATCATATTTCTCGTAGCCACGATTTCTGACAACAGAAGGCCAAACAGTCGGATTATCTGCTGCTGGGAGTAGCACTTGGCCATCGTAAAACACTTCGACGTAGACTTGATTGTAGCCTTTATTGACAATTTTGTCTAATACGCGATCGATTTCTCCGGGCCTGACATCGCAGGGATACAAACGCAGCCAAACTGCTTGGGTTTGGGGCCAAGTTTTTTGGCGGCATTCTGCTATTTCCCGCGCGTGTTTGTTCAAAACGGCAAAATATGCCTGCTGGGATTCTGATTTTCCTGACAGCGCGGCGCGGCGCAAGTCTTCTTTTTGATTTACGTCTTCTTTGGATAATTGACAATAGGCTGATGTTTGGGCAAAGGCTGCTTGATTTTCGATAAATGGCAAAACAAGCTGGCTGATTAAGCTACTGGTTAAAACAGCAGTTACCGCACTTAAAAAGCGTCGCTGGTGTTGAAAGTTCGCGATGCGAGTTGGTGCAATTTTCATGGGATAGTTGAATCGGGTTTTCTAGTTTAAATTGGCTGGCGATCGCTGAATTGGCGATCGCCCAGACGCACATCTACAAATTTTCTACTTTTTTTCGGTTGACCTAGTTATGGCACAAGTCGATCGCACAATGCAAATTATGTCTGGCGGCAATTTAGATTCTGTGCGATAAAATAACGATAAGACTCGGCGGTTGAAACCGCTGCTATACAAACGATGTCCGCCTTCGCCGACTAAACAGTAAAAAAGTAAAAAAGCCTAATGTCGTATCATATCCAGTTCAATTTTTCAGTATTTTCTCACTAAATGCAGTAAAAAAAGCGCCTGGGTAAAGTGGGCGCTAAAAGCAGTTGATATTTCCAGTAAAAATTGCTAACACTCAAATGTTAAGGATGCAAAGATAAATTTTTATAATTTATCTTTTATCCCTAAATGTTGAGATTAAGATCCTCTGGTGAGAGCAGATTCTACCTGCTGAAATTCAATTTCAAGACGCTTTTTCAACTTTTCAGGAACGGGACGATTGGGATAGGAACTATAATGTCCTGCTAAAGAGTTTAAGGCCGTCCGCATTGTCGTGAAAGATGTCAGCTTGGTAAGAGCGGGATCGCGGCGGTATGCTGCGAAAAAATCATTGATACTGGTGCGAGCAGCGGCTTGAGCGGCTGCTTTTTCCGGCGCGCCATCTGGCAAAGTGAGCGCTGTTCTCAAGCTGTTGACTAATGCTAATGTGTCTGTGCTATAGTCTCCACTCAGAGTAGCGGGAACATTCGTACAGCCCGCTACGCCGATGACAACAACTAATACGAGGGCTAACAGACGGGAAATGTAATGCTTCATAAGGCTTAGAAAAATGGAAGTGAAAGCGACAATCAAAATTAACCTTTATCCTATCTCGAATTCAGCTAATAATGTCAAATTTTTATTATTTCTGCATCAATACCATGAAACAGAAACTTTGTCAATCTAAAATTTAAAATCTAAACTTGATTGATTTGTCCTGAAGCGACGGAGAGAATTTGGGTTTGCCGCAGCCACTGACTGTCAAAAGCCCCTAGGTGAGTGGTAGTAATTAGAGTTTGAAATCGCTCTTGAATTGTTTCTAAAAGTTGATTTTGGCGGCTTAGATCGAGTTCTGCAAGTACGTCGTCGAGCAATAGTAAAGGTGCTTCGCCGACGACTTCTTCAATAAGCTGCAATTCGGCTAATTTTAATGCTAATACGAGAGTTCGCTGTTGGCCTTGGGAGGCGTATTGACGCGCTGGCGTGTTGTTAATTGTAAATGTAATGTCGTCGCGGTGCGGGCCTACTAAGGTGGTTCCTTGAAAATGTTCTGCGATCGCCCTTTGTTGAATTTTATCTAAAAATGCTTGCCGTACTCCTTCAAGATTGTCTTTACCGATCAATTCCGAACTGACTTCTATATTAGCATCGTATTTGACATCTAAAACTTCTGTAGAACCGCTAATTGAACCGTGCCAATTGCGAGCTAGCGGCATTAAACGCTCCAAAATTCGATCGCGCCTGCGGATCACGCGAGCCCCCGCTGTCGCCAACTGCGCATCCCACAAGGCTAATTCTGAACTGGGAATCGGGGATTGGGCATTGGGCATTGGGCATTGGGCATTGGGCATTGGGAATTCTGCGATATTTTGGTCTTCGGGAGTTTCAGATCCGATAAATCGCATTTTGTCAAAGCTTTGGGAAAATTCGGCTTTCTTGACTTCTCTAGAACGTTTTAACAGAGCGTTTCGCTGGCGCAAAATTTGGTTGTACTGCTGCAAAATGTGAGCATAAATCGGTTCTAATTGGATGACTAGCCGATCGATCCAATTGCGCCTTCCTTCGGGCCCGCCGCGCACTAAGTCCAAATCCAAACAGGAAAATTGTACTACATTGATGACGCTCAAAAAGTCTAAATGGCGGCGCAGGGGTTCGCCGTTGAGTTTCAGGCTGCGGCGCGCTCCCGATCGCAAAGTTAAAGATAAGTCGATCGCTCCGGTTTGACGTTCTAGTGTAGCATCTATTTGGGCGATCGGCTTTGATTCCAGTATTAAATCGCGATCGCGCGAGACTCTGTGGCTTTTTAATGTCGAAAGCAACTCTACTGCTTCTAACAAGTTAGATTTTCCTTGAGCGTTATTTCCTACTAAAATGGTTTTGGGAGCGTCAAACGCTACTTTTTGATCGTAGTAGTTCCGAAACTGCCGTAGGTGCAGTGTTTTCAAATACATAATATTGCGAAGAAGGAAGAAGGAAGAGGGAAGAAGAAAGAGGGAAGAAGGGTGCGAATTGCGTACCTTATCGGTTTGTAAATGATAATTGGTAATCAGATGTTTGATCGTTCGGACTTTAGTCTTCTGAAAAATGCGGACTAAAGTCCGAACGATCGCACCAACAAACCTTTTGTAATTAGGACTTTAGTCCTCTGAGGAATGCGGACTAAAGTCCTCACTACAAACCAAATATCGGCTGAGAACACTATTTGCGAGCTTTGTACAAGCGCACGAACAGTTTTTCCATTTCGATCCAGACAAACATCAGGGCGCTGAAACCGAAGCAAACCAGTAACTCAAAGGGCGACAAATAGTGAGTGCCGAAAAATGCTCTCAACGGCGGAACGTAAATCAGCATTAATTGCAAAGCAGTAGTCACAATCACGGCTCCCCAAACAAAAATATTAGTGCGGGGGTCTAACTCGATCGTTAGCTGGGTGTTAGAGCGAATGGCGATCGCATGACCCATTTGCGCTAAACACAGTGTTGTAAACACCATTGTTTTCCAAGCCTCTGGATTCCCGTGTCCCGGAGCGTGAGTATATCCGTAAGCCCAGGACATCATCGTGATCGTCAAAATTGCAAAAATAATCCCGATCCGAATGATGTAAGAACCCAAACCCCGCGCAAAAATACTTTCTCGCGGACTGAAAGGAGGCTTTTTCATCACGTTTGGTTCCCCCGGTTCCACGGCCAAGGCCAAAGCGGGAACGCCGTCAGTTACTAAGTTCATCCACAAAATTTGTAGCGGCGTTAGTGGCACTCCTCCCAAACCAATTAAAGGTGCGGCCGCAATTGTCAAAACTTCGCCGATGTTGCTACCCAAAATGTACTTAATAAAGCGCCGAATGTTGGTATAAACTACTCGCCCTTCTTCAGCGGCGGCGACAATTGTTGCGAAGTTGTCGTCTAGCAGCACCATATCGCTAGCTTCTTTGCTGACATCGGTGCCGGTAATTCCCATTGCGATGCCGATATCGGCTTGTTTCAGGGCGGGCGCGTCGTTAACTCCGTCGCCTGTCATCGCGACAAATTTGCCCCAACTTTGCAAAGCTTGGACAATTCGCAATTTGTGTTCCGGGGACACGCGGGCGTAAACGCTAACGTGCTCGACTTGTTGTTTGAGTTCTTCTTGGCTGAGTTTTTCTAATTCTTGACCGGTGAGAACTCGATCGCCCTCTTTAGCAATACCTAAATTGTGGGCGATCGCTTTTGCCGTCAACTGGTGGTCTCCTGTAATCATCACTACCCGAATCCCTGCATCGCGGCACTTCACCACGGCTTCCCGCACTTCCGGGCGCGGCGCGTCCAGCATACTGACGAGTCCTAGCCAAATCATGTCTTGTTCGCTGGTTTCCTCAGAACCTTCGGAGGGCAGGTTTTCCCAGATTTTGTACCCAAATCCGAGGACTCGCAAACCTGCGCTTGCCATGTTGTTGTTTTCGACGAGGATGCGATCGCGCATTTCCTGGTTTAAAGGTTGTATTCGATCGCCAACTATAATGCTTTGGCAGCGCTCCAAAGTCAACTCTGGAGAACCTTTGGTAAACATCAAATATTTCTGCTGCTGTCCGTTTTCGCAGGGAAATCCCGAATGTGGAGATCGGCCGGGGACTTCGCAAATCACGCTCATCCGCTTGCGTTCGGAAGAAAAAGGAAATTCCGCCGTGCGTTGCAGCAATTGACACTGTTTTTCCTTATAAATGCCGGCTTTTCCTGCTAAAGACAGCAGAGCTCCCTCTGTGGGGTCGCCCAAAATCTTCCATTCTTGCTGTTCGTGCTGCAATACTGCGTCGTTGCAAACCGCACAGGCAATTAATAAAGATTCGAGTTCTGGATATTCTTCTAAATTATTAATTGGGGCGGAGGTATGGCGATCGGTGAAATCTCCGATCGGGGCATAGCCGTCCCCTCCGATGGCGACAGTGCAGTCGCCCGTAGACACTAGCTGAACTACCATTTTATTTTGGGTCAGAGTGCCTGTTTTGTCGGAACAAATTGTTGTCACCGAACCCAACGTTTCTACGGCTGGCAGTTTGCGAATCAGGGCGTTGCGCTTCACCATCCGCCTAGTTCCGAGTGCCAAAGTGACTGTCACGACTGCTGCGAGTCCTTCGGGCACTACAGCAACTGCCATGCTGAGAGAAACTTCTAACAAATCTTCAAATCTGCTGGTATCTAACCCGATACCGCCGTTGTTGAAGGTAATCATGCCGCCGATGACGACAACTACGACTAAGCCGAGGGCACCGGAGACTAGAACGTTTCCCAACTGGCTCATCCGCTGTTGCAGGGGAGTCGGTTCGGTTTCTACTGACTGAAGCATGGCGGCAATTTTGCCAATTTCAGTTTGCATTCCGGTGTTGGTGACGATCGCCTTGGCGCGTCCCTGAACCACTTCTGTGGCCTGAAAAATTAGGTTTAGCCGATCGCCCAAGGAAGCATCTTCGGGAAGTTCTAGATGAGCTTGCTTTGTAGCTGCGATCGCTTCTCCCGTCAAAGCAGATTCTCTGACTTGTAGGTTGTTCGATTCGATCAAGCGTCCGTCTGCTGCGATTTTTACCCCAGCCTCCAACAGCATCACGTCTCCGGGTACGAGTTCTTTGGCTGCTATTTCTGAAGTTTTGCCGTCTCGCAGGACTCTGACTAGGGGCGAAGCGAGGTTTTTGAGGGCTGCGAGGGCTTTTTCGGCACTTTGTTCTTGGAAATAGCCGAGAATGCCGTTGAGTATGACGATCGCAAAAATGGCGATCGCATCTTTGGGAAAAGTATTCGACTTGATGTCTAAGAATCCAGAAATCACGGCGACAAACATCAGCATTATCAACATGATGTTGGTGAACTGATCGACAAATATCGACCAAGCACTGCGGCCTCCTGTTTCTTCTAGTTCGTTGGGGCCGTATTGCTGCAAGCGTTCTGACACCTGTTGGCTGCTCAAGCCAGTATCTTTGTTGCTGTTTAGCTGCTGGAGGGTTTTGTCAATTCCTACGGTGTGCCAAGAAGAGGGAGAATTTAAAGAAGACATAAATTACGATCGAGCATGGGGCATAAAGGTGGTTGCGGCCGGACAGTTACAGCCGATCGATACTGCATAGGTATTGGTTCGAGATAAGAAGCAGGAAGCTAGACACTTCTCTATCTCTGGTCTATCTCTGGCTCTCTCGATCTGTTGGTAGATTTACCGCTGATATCACTCATCCACCTTAACTAAAAATTAGCAATTCTTTCAGCTTTTACCCAAGCGCCAACCGCTGAGTTTTGTCGTTAAATGCCGATCTGGACGGCAAAAGCTGTGGCTGTGGCGATCGACAATGGCAATCTCTGGGATTTTACCCACCCAATTCTGAGTGCATCTTGGATTGGGCATTTTTTTGGCTTTTTTCCCTATTCCCCGCCTTATTTTCGCAAAACTTTAATTTTCTTAACTTGTCTTAATAATAGGCTTTTTTGGGGCAAAGCGCACAATGGCGATCGGGCTACGGGACAATTCGGGGCGAGGGCAGAGTAACAAAAAGGGCGATATAACCAAACTCAGGGTTTGGGGCGACAACCCCGCATCTACCCTAGGGAGTAGATTTGCCCGCGATCGGTTGCCCCCCATTTACCTTCTCAGAGAGATAAGTTTCCGTAATAATTTGTAATAAACAAACGCGGACGAGCATTGTATAAAGTTATCAGAGGGTTGAAACGACAGGCGAAAGTTAACAAAAACACTGATTAACAAGGTTTGTCGCATCTCATAAAAGGTGTAAAATTTTCTAAGGTTTCTTAAACGTCCGTTGCAATGTCACAATAGTGCAGGTAGCGGAAAGGGAGAAATCGATCGGAGCAGCAGATTAGCTGGCATCAAATTTCAACCCTTACAGGCACTCGTAGCCTGAACAAATTTAACTTAACGGTTTTATACCGCAACCAAACTCAATTAACTCAAGTAGGAGAGTTCTTTCATGTTTGACGCATTTACAAAAGTGGTTTCTCAATCTGACGCTCGCGGCGAATTCCTCGCCCAGGGTCAACTAGATGCTCTCAGCAGCATGGTTTCCGACGCTAACAAGCGGATTGACGCAGTAAACCGCATCACCGGTAACGCATCCAGCATCGTAGCTAATGCAGCTCGCACCCTGTTCGCCGAACAGCCTCAACTGATCGCTCCTGGTGGCAATGCTTACACCAACCGCCGCATGGCAGCTTGCTTGCGCGACATGGAAATCATTTTGCGCTACGTCACCTATGCAACTTTTGCAGGCGACGCCAGCGTTTTGGATGACCGCTGTTTGAACGGTCTGCGTGAAACATACCAAGCTCTGGGAGTTCCCGGTGGTTCGGTTGCAGCCGGCGTGCAAAAAATGAAGGAAGCAGCGATCGCACTTGCTAACGACCCCAACGGCATTACCCGTGGTGATTGCAGCTCGCTGATGTCCGAAATCGGCAGCTACTTCGACCGCGCAGCTAATGCAGTCGGCTAAAAATAGCCAAGCGAACATTTCTTGTAAAGAAGCGAGCATCGCATTTTTGCAAACAATCATTTTTGTACAAAAACAACACAAAATTAGGGAGAAACCAGAACAATGAAAACCCCTTTGACTGAAGCAGTAACAGCAGCCGATTCTCAAGGCCGTTTCCTGAGCAGCACTGAACTGCAAGTCGCATTCGGACGTTTCCGCCAAGCAGCAGCAGGTTTGGAAGCAGCCAAGGCTTTGACCGCCAAGTCTCAGCAGTTGATTGACGGTGCAGCTCAAGCTGTGTACAACAAATTTCCGTACACCCAACAAATGCAAGGGCCGAACTACGCTTCTACCCCAACCGGTAAAGCCAAGTGCTCTCGCGACATCGGCTATTACCTCCGCATGGTCACCTACTGCTTAGTTGCAGGCGGTACAGGCCCAATGGACGAGTACCTGATTGCAGGTGTTGACGAAATCAACCGGACATTTGAATTGTCTCCTAGCTGGTACGTTGAAGCTCTCAAGTACATCAAAGGCAACCACGGTCTGAGTGGCGATGCTGCAACTGAAGCGAATTCCTACCTCGACTACGCAATCAACGCTCTGAGCTAGATTTGCGTGATGCCCGGAAATGTAAGCTGCTGCTAGCTTGAGTGTTAGCGGTTGTATACAATTCCGGGCATCTGCGATCTTAGCCGAGTTTTCCAAATACTTTTTTAAGCAGTTGTTAGTTTTTAAAGCAAAAAAGGGAGAAGCAAAGATGGCGGGATTAGGTGCAGCAGAACGGTTGGGAATAAAAGCATTTGAAGAAGCCGGACAAGTAGAACTGCGCCCCCACTGGACGCAAGACGATGCGAAAGCAGTAATTCGCGCTGCTTACAGCCAAGTTTTCGGCAACGAGTATTTAATGTCGAGCGAACGACTCACCAGTGCCGAATCTTTACTGGTGCAAGGACAGATTTCAGTTAAAGATTTTGTGCGAGCAATTGCACATTCCGAAACTTATCGGAAAAAGTTTTTTTACCCCAACTCGCAAACGCGGTTAATCGAGCTTAATTACAAACATTTGTTAGGCCGCGCTCCTTACGACGAGTCGGAAATTGCCTTCCACGTTGATTTGTACAATGCAGAAGGTTACGAATCTGAAATCAATTCTTACATTGACTCAGTAGAGTATCAAGAGAATTTTGGCGAGAGTGTAGTGCCTTACTATCGGGGTTTCGCGACTCAAAGAGGTCAAAAAACCGTCGGTTTTAACCGGATGTTTCAATTGTACCGGGGTTATGCCAACAGCGATCGCGCCCAAAACCAAAAGCAAGGGCGACTAACCTGGGAAGTTGCCAGAAATACGGCTTCGCCCATCTCCACCCCCTCCACCGGAAAAGCCCTTGGTGGCACTTCCGGCGGCACTCGCGACCAACTCTACCGAGTCACCGCAATGCAAGGTTCGGCTAAGTTTTCGCCCCAAGTACGACGCACTACTACCGAATATCTCGTGCCTTACGAGCAACTTTCGAGCCGCTTGCAGCAAATCAACAAACGTGGCGGCAAAGTGGTAAGTATTACCACAGCTTAAAGTTTGTAAAGACGTTTTTTTTGAAGCGTCTTTAACAAATTAGGACTAATTAATGTGTATGAGTAAGGTGCGCACTGTGCACTCTACTTTCAGACATATTTGCCTTAGTCCTAAAAATTTCCAGTGCAACCAAGCTTTAAATTTTTGTTATTAATTTAGGAGAAAATTTGGTGGCGATTACGACAGCAGCATCCAGACTGGGAACATCCGCATTGAGCGATGCGCCGAAGGTAGAATTACGTCCGAACTACACCAAAGACGACGTTGAAACTGTGATTCGTGCAGTTTACCGTCAGGTGCTGGGCAACGACTATTTGATGAAATCCGAGCGCCTGATAAGTGCTGAATCTCTCCTGCGAGACGGCAGTTTAACGGTGCGAGAATTTGTGCGTGCAGTGGCAAAATCGGAACTGTACAAAACCAAGTTTTTCTACAGCAGCTTCCAAACTCGGGCGATCGAACTAAACTACAAACACTTGCTCGGTCGGGCTATTTACGACGAATCTGAAGTAGTTCATCACTTAGATTTGTACCAAAACGAAGGATACGATGCTGATATTGATTCCTACATCGATTCAGTAGAATATCAAGAAAGCTTTGGAGATAATATCGTACCTTACTACCGGGCTTTTGAATTTCAGCGGGGACAAAGATCCGTTGGCTTTACCCGGATGTTCCGCTTGTATCGGGGCTACGCAAATAGCGATACATCTCAAATAGAAGGCAATAACTCTCGCTTAGCAGCCGAAGTTGGCACCAACACGGCTACGGCTGTAGTCGGCCCCTCCGGTGGTAACGAAGGTTGGGCATATCGCCCTTCGGCACAAAACGTAACTCCCAGCAGCGGTTTCGGCGGCGCGGCAGCTTACGGCAAGGAAGGACGACTGTTGCGCGTGGAAGTTTCGGGGATTCGCACAGGTGGCTATCCTAGCGTGCGTCGCAGCAGCAAGGCTTTCATCGTACCTGTTGAGGATTGGCTGCCGCAAATGCAGAAAATTCATCGTTTGGGCGGAAAAATCGCCAGCATTACTCAAATTTAGTTGTTAGTCATCAGTCATTAGCAATTAGTCATTAGTCATAGGTCATTAGTCATTAGTAAAATTGCTAGAGATTAATGGCCCTTGGCTAATTACGCTTTCCGTAAGGTGCGTAGTGCGCACCCTACATAATTAGGTTCGGTGTAAATACTGAACTAAAGACTAATTACTACTGACTAAGGACTACTGACTACTAACCAATTACCAATTACCAAGAAGCTTATGTTTGGTCAGATTGTAGCTGGAAAAAGTGGCAATACAGCTTCCGCCGGTCGCTGTTTTCGTTATGAAGTGGCGGGCTTGCGCAAAAGCGATGATACAGAAAATATCGATTATTCGATTCGATCGAGCGGGAGTACATTTATCACCGTACCGTACAATCGGATGAATCAAGAAATGCAGCGGATTACTCGCATGGGCGGTACAATTGTCAGCATTCAGCCGTTAAGTGCGATCGCAGAATCGTCTCATGAATCATCCCATGAATCATCGGGTGATAACTAATAGTTGAAAGTTTCCCCAACCCGCGCAGGCGGGTTTTGTCTGTGTAGAAGCGATTTCAATCGCCGAGTTTCCCCAACCCGCGCAGGCGGGTTTTGTCTGTGTAGAAACGATTTCAATCGCCGAGTTTCTGTGTAGAAGCGATTTCAATCGCCGAGTTTCCCCAACCCGCGCAGGCGGGTTTTGTCTGTGTAGAAACGATTTCAATCGCCGAGTTCCTTTTAGGACTTTTAGGACGGGCTAGAGCCCATCCCACAACTTTTAGGACTAGAAGCCCATCCCATAACTTTTAGGACGGGCTAGAAGCCCATCCCACAACTTTTAACTAATAACTAATAACTATGAATTATGACGAATCCGACTCACCGCCGGCGGGTGTAGCTGAGGGCGAGTCTTTAACAATTGAACAGGCGATCGCAAATTTGCACTCCCCAGACTACAGTCTCCGGTATTACGCTGCTTGGTGGGTGGGCCGATTTCGAGTCAAAGAACCGGCGGCGATCGCAGCTTTGATTGCAGCATTACAAGAAGAATCAGAACAAACAAAAATAGGCGATTATTCCCTATTACGAAATGCGGCGCGGGCGCTGGGTAAATTGGGCGACAAACAAGCCTTACCAGCGCTGACTCACTGTTTGGAATGCGCGGATTATTACGTGCGGGAAGCGGCGGCTCAAGCTCTCGAAATGCTGGGCGATCGCGATTCCATTCCACCGCTCATGCAGCTATTGGATGGGGGCGTAGCTGTGGCGCTACGAGTGGCTGGCAAATCGCACCTTGTGCAGCCTTACGATTCGGTAATTGAAGCTTTGGGCACGCTGCGAGCGACAGAAGCTATACCGCTAATTGCACCTTTTTTAGAGCATTCTGTGGAGCGGGTGCAGTACGCTGCGGCGCGGGCGATGTATCAGTTAACTGGCGATCGCATTTACGGCGATCGATTGATAACGGCTTTGAATGGGGATAATTTGCAGTTGCGGCGATCGGCTTTGATGGACTTGGGGGCGATCGGCTATTTGCCGTCAGCGCCAGCTATTGCTGAAACTTTAGCAGAAAATAGCATGAAATTGATTGCACTAAAAGGAGTTTTGGAGCATCACCTAAATCAACAAGAATCTCTATCTTTGTCTGATGAAGCTATCCAAGTGATGAATTTAATGGATAGTTTACTTTGACCAAAATTAGTTCGCAACTGCCATAGGATTGCTTTAGCGATTCTCAATTGTCTGCCGTATATTCCAATACGGTTCACTTAACACTATTTATGCCCCGGAGATCCCCCTAAATCCCCCTTAAGAAGGGGGACTTTGAGAGGTTTCTTGTCCCCCCCTTTTTAAGGGGGGTTAGGGGGGATCTTTCTTAAGTAAACCGTATTGCCGTATATTCAGGACACAGCACATTCAGGACACAGCAGTGCTGTGTCCCTACCGTATAGCTAAATACGGTTCCACTTAAGATTGTCATTGCGAGGAACGAAGCAATCGCAAAATCTATTTTTCATAATTTTTAACCGCCTGGATCGTCTTAAGTAAACCGTATTGCCGTATATCTGTATTTCAGGCAATTGAAAACTATTTTATCAGTTTTAGCCTCGTGAATCGGCGACGGATGGTTTGATGGAATGAGGGAGGAGGCTTTAACTATTAATTTTCATGAGTTTTGAGTAAAAATATTGAGGGTAGTAGCTGTTATGAAGCATCAAGATTTTTGTGAAGAATTTGCATTTCTCCTAGTTAAGTATAAAGCAACTCATAAAGCAAAGCAATATGGGGGAGTCCCTCTTTCTAGTATATGTTGTACGTTGAGAGGACTTCTGAATATGCGTACTGAAGGAGTGAACCTGACTTCAGAGGAACATCTTTTTCTAAAAGAATGGGAATGGATAATGGATCTTTCTCCCTCCAATCCTCTGTATGAAATTCTTAAGAAATTTGACTCTGGTGAGAAACTGAGTGTAAAAGAAAGGATAGTTTTGGAACAAGAGCAACAACAAGTAAAGATTATTTGGGAACGAGAGCATCAACGAGAGGAACGAGAGCATCAACGAGAGGAACGAGAGCATCAACGAAAGCAACAAGAACAAATAAAACAAGAGAGGCATTTGTCTGAACTAGCGAGAAAATACCGAGTTAGTAGCTCGGATTTAACGATAAATTCTCTTTATGACCTTATTTGCCAAATTGACAGTGGAAATCCACTGAGTGATTCAGAGATGGAATGGATGAAATCGAGGCGGTTTTATGAACCGATAAAGATTTATCGGCAAATACAGCACTTTGCTTTACTAAAGGCTAAGTACCAAGCAACTGAATATCCAGATTGTTCGCTTGATAGCCCTTTGTATCAAATCCTCAAGCAACTCGATGCAGGAGAAAGATTAAGTGATATAGAGGCTAACTGGCTGTTCAATAACCAACTGATTGATACTCTAGAAATTTTTTGGCAACAAAAAGCTGGACGGGAAGCTGAATTTGCCCAACTAAAGGATAAGTACAAAGCTAGTGAATACGCAGAAACATCTGTCTCTAGTCCACTCTATCAAATATTGAATAACCTGGATGCAGATATGCAGTTGAGCAAGTCAGGACTTAACTGGCTAGAAGAGCATCAACTGAGCGAAACGCTTAGCATGGTTTTGGAGATTGAACAGAAACGACACTTTGCTGAACTGAAAGTTAAGTATAAAGCTACTACTTGTGAGGATTCATCTCTCTCTAGCCATCTTTATAAAGTTATCAAAAAAATTGATTTAGACAATCCGCTAGGTGAGCAGGATATTAATTTTCTGAAAAAGCGTAAACTGACTGAGACAATTACTCTGGCGCTTGACAAATATGCTGCTAGTCTCAAGTCCAAAATTCAATCGGGAGAGCCGTTGAGTGAGGCTGATTTTGATTGGGTGAAACAGAATGGACGTGATGATGTAATTACTTTTGCTATTGAAAACTATGTTGTTGATCTGAAATTAAAAATCCAATGGGGAGAGCATTTAAGTGAGGCTGATTTTGATTGGCTGAAACAGAATGGACGTGAGGATGTAATTACCTTTGCCCAAGAGAAGGAATTTGCGACTCTCAAGGTCAAGTATCGGATTATAGATCATAATTTTCCCTTCGATCCGTTTTACGCAATTATGGTAAAATTGGAGAAAGAAGAGCGTCTAGATCCTGTGTTAGTTGTTCAGTTAATACAACAGAAACTTTTAGCTAGTCATGGAAAGATTGCTATGGCCTACCACAGGCTTGAAGCGCTTTTCTACGATCGCGAATATGAGCGCACTGGAGATAAATGGAACTTGCCCAACGCCAGCAGTCATTGGCGCAAGGCAGGTGAACCGAGAAGTGCATTGAAGGTGACAGAAAATCTGGACTTCGACCAAATCAAAGAAAATAAGCTCAAGTCAGCTTTGTTAACAACTAGGGGCGGTGCTTTTCGAGATATTGATAAATTAGATGATGCTGAAAAGTGCGCGCTAAAAGCTATTGAGTACCAGCCTCAGAGTCATCATCCTTACACTTTGATGGGAGCTATTTGTTATGAGCGGGGTCAATATTCACAGGGCGATGATTGGTTTAACAAGGCAATTAAACGCGGTGCTGAATCAGAAGATATAGATTCCGAACTGAAGCGGGTTGTCAAAAATGCTAAGGATGAGAAGCGTCGGGAAGTTGTGGAATATCTGCTGACAAAAAATCCGCAGCGCTATGCTTGGGCTAAGGCTTATAGGAAGCGCGAAGGCGGTGAGGATGTACGGCGCAAGAATTCCTAGCGCAGGTATGGAGTCGAGTTTTTTTGCGGATTCGACTCTTTAACCAAGATTGTCCTATTTCGAGTATGGTAAGCTTCAATACGGTTCATTTCAGACAGTCCGATCGCCAAAACGATGTCAAAAACAGACACTGCGATTGCTTCGCTCAGACGCTCGCAATGACAAAAAAACATTAACCCAAGCGTATTGGGGTAAGCTTTCCCAGTTGATCGCCGCGCCTCACCGACGCTGCAAAAAGTTCGATCGCGCGATCGACCCAACCTACAATTACAATGATCACGGTACAGCTTACAAATCAATGGCATTAGAACTAATTCGCGCAGTCGAACAAGCAGATTCTTCCGAAGGCTTGTTAAACGCAGTCAAAGCACTGGCGGCGACTCCTTCCAAAGAAGCAATTCCTACCTTAATTACAGTCCTCGGCTACAACAACCCAGGCGCTGCTGTGGCCGCCGTTGACGGACTGATTCAACTCGGAGAACCCGCCGTGCTGCCGCTGCTAGAACAGCTTGACGGCTACAATTACGGGGCGAGAGCTTGGGCTGTTCGGGCTTTGGCGGGAATTGGCGACCCCAGAGGTTTAGAGATTTTGCTGGATGCTGCGGCGAATGACTTTGCTTTGAGCGTGCGGCGGGCGGCGGCTAGGGGTTTGGGGACGATTTGCTGGGAACTTATGCCCGCAGAACAAATTGCAGATGCTCAAATTCGCGCAGTAAAAACCCTGCTGCAAGCGTCCCAAGACCCGGAATGGGTGGTTCGCTACGCAGCAGCGGGGGCTTTGCAAGCTTTGGCGGTTGCTGCGACTGTTCAACCGGATTGGTTAACCGAAGTTTTGGCCCAACTTGAGGAAATAGCCCAAAGCGATGAAACTTTAGCAGTTAGAGCTCGCGCAGTGCTTGCTAAGGAAAAATTGTCACCTGGCTAGGGTTTGGGCGATCATCTCTTCCAATTCCCCTTGACTGAGAGTGGTTAATATAAAGACTTCTTGTACGGTTTTGCCCTGTCTGGCAATGATTTTAAATCCCCCGCGGATGGGTACTGACACTCTTAATGTCATGCGGGGGATGTGTCCTTTAACTTTGTTAATGACGCCTGGGGTAACGGTGTGAATGCCCATTTTGAGGGTGAGGCGCTCTAAAATTGGTATCAAACCGGGAAGGTGGGTGGAGTGATTCCAAACTAGGCGGCCTTTGGGTTGTGGGTTCATTACTTTTTAACCAAATTCAACATACCCAGTCTAAGCCACCCTCTGGCCGAACCAATTTGAAATTCCCTCAAGTTATGTATCAATAACGTTACTGTACGTGTCATTGAGAGCAAAGCGACGCAATCTCAAACCGAGGTTTTTGATTCCGGGCGCGCAAGCTGAGATTTTCTTTACCAGAATTGTCCTGTACTTTTTGATGTTTTGGGTTGGTAAATGTCGGTTTTTCTAGTTGAGTTGCGATCGCCCGGAACATTTCTTTGGCGCTGCAAGGTTTCTGGAGGTAGCCATCGGCTTTGAGTTGCTGGGCTTTTTCCATTTCCGAACCTGTCATAAAAATAAACGGAATGCTGGCGGTTGCCTGGTACGATCGCAAAATCGCAAAAACTTCCAAACCGTTGAGTTCCGGCATCATCACATCCGACAAGATTAAATCGGGAATTTGGGCGGTCGCTAACTGGATACCGACTTGTCCG
This sequence comes from Microcoleus sp. A2-C3, assembly GCF_036706065.1. Lineage (NCBI taxonomy): Bacteria > Bacillati > Cyanobacteriota > Cyanophyceae > Oscillatoriales > Microcoleaceae > Microcoleus > Microcoleus sp. A2-C3. The sequence continues at coordinate 21,205 of NZ_JAUBVX010000026.1, forward strand.
TTTTCCGCGCCTATAGCTTCAAAACCGTGCAATTGCAGGAGTTCTATAACGGTTGCTCGGATAAAGTTATTATCTTCAATTACTAATATTTTTGGCATTTATTTTAGTTGCTTCTCTACTTTATTTGTCTTTATACCTGATAATTTTGGCAGGTAAACTTTGTAAACTCAATAGGGTTATTGCAAAGAACCGCTGTTTTCGGGCCGCTTTTTATGGAAAGTGCGATCGCAGGCACCGACAAGAATAGTATTAATCGACAGTCAGTGTTGATCACAAACCTCAACAATCTGACGCTTTTTAGTGCAGTGTCGCATCTCATAAAAGAGTAGTTATATACACCAATCAAAATCTGCCAATCATGGCTTCGGTTCATACACTTTATCTGTCTAGAGCTTGCTGTACGATCGCCTAAGCGTTAAGCTATCTGCAAGACTTTGAAGATACATAGATCTTCCAATGGCATTTAGGCCCAGTTACTTCAAAGCTGAGTACAAAATTAATTGAATATGCGGACACTACTTTTAAATACTCTCGATAACGTTCAAAGTTTCCGCTTGGGTTACTTGTTCCGTAACTGGCGTGGCGATTTGACAGGTGGACTAACAGCGGCAGTCGTAGCACTGCCCTTGGCGCTGGCTTTTGCAGTGGCGAGTGGAGTGGAACCGCAAGCCGGACTCTACACCGCAATTGTGGCGGGGATTGTAGCGGCAATCTTTGGTGGTTCACCCGTTCAGATTACCGGCCCTACTGGGGCAATGGCAGTCGTTCTAGTGGGAATTGTCGCCAAGTACGGCATCGAAAAGGTTTGGATTGCTGGGGTAATGGCCGGGATTATCCAGGTGGCCTTGGGGATTGCCAAACTCGGACGGCTGGTGAAGTTTATTCCCTATCCGGTGACGGCGGGATTTACTAATGGCATCGCCGTGATTATTTTTTGCGGTCAGCTTAATAATTTCTTTGGCTTGCAATTGACACGCAGCGAACATTTTTTACCGGGATTGTGGGAAAGTGTGACCCATATACAGGGTGTAAATTCGGCGTCGGTGGGGTTGGCAATGGTTGTAATTACCACACAACTGCTTTGGCCTCGGATTAATACTACGATACCGGGTTCTATGGTGGGGTTAATCCTAGCGACTGCTATAGCGTCGTTTTTTCACCTCCACGTCCCCACTATCGGCTCGATACCCCAATCGTTACCGGTGCCGCAAGGTATTCCCCACTGGACTGATTTTGGTCTGCTGCGAGAGCTAATTAATCCTGCCTTCGCACTGGCTGCATTGGGGAGTATTGAGTCGTTGCTGTCGGCGGTGGTGGCTGATGGTATGACAGTCAGCGAGAAACACAATAGTGACAGGGAACTCATCGGTCAAGGGTTGGCGAATATCATAGTGCCGTTTTTTGGGGGAATTCCGGCGACGGGGGCGATCGCTCGTACTGCTGTCAATGTCCGTGCTGGTGGCCAAACTCGACTTTCTGGCGTGATTCACGGCCTTGCTTTAGCGATTATTGTCTTGACTTTAGCTCCCCTCGCGGCACAAATTCCCCTAGCGGCCTTGGCTGGCATTCTGATGGTGGTTAGCCTGCGGATGATTGAGTGGGAAGCGATCGGCTTGCTGATGCGTGCCACATACTCCGACTTTGGTGTGATGATTCTTACCTGGCTAGTCACCATCTGCTTTGACTTAGTTCTAGCCGTAGAAGTCGGATTAATTTCAGCGGGTGCTTTGTTCATCAAGCGGATGAGCGAGTTGAGCCTGGCCAAAATTCCCGAAACCGAAGTTTTTCCTCCCGGTGTTCCCCTGGAGTTAAGCAAACAAATTGCTGTTTATCGGGTAGATGGGCCTGTATTTTTTGGTGCCGCCGAACGGTTTGTAACCTTCCTGCGAGATGAACCAGAAGTGAAGTTTCTGATTTTGCGACTGCGGTTTGTACCGAATATGGACACCACTGGGTTAGTCGCCCTCGAAGACATCTACCAGGATCTGAAACGCCACGATTGCCGCTTAATTCTCACGGGTTTGCAGCCGGAAGTTCAACAACTCCTAGAGCGATCGGGAATCTTGGAAAAAATTGGGTTATCAAATTGTTTTGAAACGACGACGGAAGCAATTTTTTCCATCACTCCTGCGATCGAAAAATTCGCTCAACCTGTAGTTATAACGTCTGAACAAAAAGAGTTGGTGGCCCCAAAAGAAGATTGATCAAGTTTATTTAATACCAATTTAATGGGTCGTTGCACATATCTCGATCCCCCTAAATCCCCCTTAAGAAGGGGGACTTTGATCGGAATCTTGTCCCCCCCTTTGTAGGGGCGGTGGATGGTGCGTGCCCGCCCTGGCTAGGGGGGATATAATTCTATGCAGCCTCATAAAAAATTGGTATAAGAGAGATTCCAGCCGCCTGACTCAAAAATTTTCTATTTGAGTCGGGCGGCTACTTGCAATAATGCCTCATAAATCCGCCGCTTTGGTTAAGCGAGACTAAAAACTGTGCAGTTCACAAAATTACTGCGATCGGGTAAAATATAACTTGGTGTATAGCGATTTATTCAGGAACAGGATATGTCAGAATTTTTAGACTTTCTCCGACATCAGTTTGCCTACGTTGCCATTGGCGAATTTAAACCAGGAAAATTCAAAGAAGCAGAAGAACTTTTTGAAAAAGCCGTTGCAACTTATGCCACAGGTTTTAAGGGAGCATACCTGTTGCAATTGCCAAATACAGACAAAGGTATTGCCATCATTTTTTGGGAAAGCGTAGAAGAGATGGCCGCCAATCAAAGCGAAGCTTATCAAGAAATATTGAAGCATATGACGCCTTTGTTTGCCAAAATTCCCGACACAGATATTTATGAAATCGTCAGTGAAATTAAGCCAAAAAGTTAATGATTAAAAATTCTGCAACCTGCGCGTCATTCCCATTCCCATCGGCGTTTTCCGCCCGACTCCGCTGTAAAGTGCAAAATCTGCTAAAGCATTAATTTGCTTGATAGCAACCGGATCAACATCTCCCATAATTCGGTAAGTAATATCGCCGACGCAGCCAATAAATTTACTGCGGGAATCCGTACTAACTTCTGTGCGGATATCGAAGAAACTGGGAAAAATAGATTCTATAAAAGTAGGTTCGATCGCAATTTCGCTATATTTGTTCCAACGATTCGCCAAACTGCCAAAAATACTCTCTCTAGTCGGCATCGCACTGTCGTAAACACCTTGCCGAAAATTAGTAGGAGTGCAGAAGGTAAACGCAATTTGGCGCTCAGTGTCGGAAGCGCGATCGAACAATTCGGCGTAACTGCAAAAATTCACCCAAGGCTGGTTTGATTGCGGTTCGCTCAAAATATTGGTAATGTACAAATCTGTAGGGCCCAGATGCCAAGGGCGGTCAAAATTCAGTTGTTGCCAAAGTTCAGTTAGGCGATCGAACAAACCGTCATCCAGCAGAGAAATTCGCCACCAAATCGCTGTATTTTCACGAATTGCTTGCTTTTGTTCCCACTGTATTGCCGGAAAAATTGGGCGCGTCGCCGCAGGCAAAACTCTCTTTTGTGTCAGCGCAGTGCTGCTTTTTGCCACCTCTTTTCTGCTTACTTGGAAAAAGCTTAAAGTGAAAGCTTTTTCATTCGATTGGTCATGCAGGTACGCGCTCAAATCGCTGTCTACAGCACTCACAAGGTTGAGAAATAAGGCATGAAGATGCCGTCCCGTTAAAAATTGGGATGGGATTGGTGCAACGGGTAGCAGGTTTAAAACGAGGGTGTGGGGCATTTTAAAATTATATATTTTGTCTGTATATCTGTTAGGTTACTATTAATATTACAGCTAAATTGCAATTTATAATATTTATACTGATTATTCATAAAATACATTTTTGAGATTGTTTAGAATAGTTCTTGATTCGTGCTGGTGCGTCGCTATGAGATTGTCCATTTTTTGGCAAAAATTGATCGCAGGCGACACACCCTACGGCTGATATTAATGAATTAGGCGATCGCAATTTCGGACGACAAATAAACGTCTTGAATGGCGTGGAACAATTTTACACCTTCTTCAAAGGGACGCTGAAAAGTTTTGCGGCCGGAAATTAAGCCGCAGCCGCCAGCGCGTTTGTTGATTACTGCGGTGCGAATGGCTTCGGCAAAATCGTTTTTTCCCGAAGCACCGCCGGAGTTGATTAAACCCATTCTTCCCGCATAACAGTTGAGCACTTGATAGCGTGTTAGATCGATCGGGTGATCCGTTGTCAATTCCGAATACACCAGGCTGTTGGTTTTGCCGTAACTCTCGCCGCTGGCTTGAGCGACTGCTGCGTAGCCGTTGTTGCATTCGGGCAATTTTTGCTTAATAATGTCAGCTTGAATTGTCACCCCCAAGTGATTTGCTTGACCTGTTAAATCCGCTGCTAAGTGATAATCTTTGTCTTGCTTGAAGATATCGTTGCGGAGATAGCACCACAGAATTGTTGCCATTCCGTATTCGTGAGCGTGGGCAAAAGCTTGACTAACTTCTTGGATTTGCCGCGTCGATTCCGGCGAACCAAAATAAATTGTGGCTCCGACTGCAACGGCTCCCAAATTCCAAGCTTGTTCGACTGATGCAAACATTATTTGGTCGTATTGATTGGGATAAGTCAGCAATTCGTTGTGATTGAGCTTGACAATGAAAGGGATTTTGTGCGCGTATTTGCGAGATACGCTTCCCAAAACTCCCAGGGTTGTCGCAACGGCGTTGCATCCTGCGGAGATTGCTAGTCTGATGATGTTTTCGCTGTCAAAATAGATGGGATTTGGTGCAAAAGAAGCGCCCGCCGAGTGCTCGATTCCTTGGTCTACTGGTAGGATCGATAAATAGCCAGTATTTGCCAAGCGTCCGCTAGAATAAAGTTGCTGGAGCGATCGCAAAACTTGAGGAGAGCGATCGGTTTGAGCGAAAATGCGATCGACCCAATCCGGGCCTGGCAGGTGCAACAAATCTTTAGAAACTTTTGCTTGATGGGTGAGCAAGTCTTCGGCTTCGTCGCCCAGCAAAGATGCGATCGCACTGGGAACTGATACTGTAGCTGTCATGCAGATTTCCCTCTCAATTTCAATTGCAGGCTGATGATTGCAGACATTAGCCTTGCTGATATTGTAGCAAACAATTCATATTTTCGATCCAGGCAATTATCAGCCAAGTTTTTAATAAGATTAGAGACAACAGCAGCGGGACGCGCTACTCTAGAATAAGCTGGCAGTTCCGCAGCAGCGAAAACACCAGCGATCGCCGATCGACACACAACTCCGCCATCACAATGTCACACACTTACTTTGATTCTGAAAACAGCCACAAATCCTTCGAGATGCCCGGTGCCAGACCCCACTACAACCCCGATCGCCCCGGACAAGTAGAGCATATTTTCCTCGATTTAGTGCTAGATATTCCCAAACAAAGCTTTCGCGGCACTTGCAGCATCCGCATCAATCCAGTTCGCAGCGGTATTGACAAATTAACCTTAGATGCTGTTAACCTGGACATTAAATCAGTAAAAGTCGGCGAAACTAAGCAAGATTTCGACAGCGACGGCGAAGTGCTGCAAATTCAACTGCACGAACCAACAACAGCTTACGAACCAATTACAATCGCGATCGCATACTCGGTCGAAAAACCCCAGCGCGGCCTCTATTTTGTCGGCCCAGACAAACACTATCCAGACAAACCAACACAAGTTTGGACTCAAGGCGAAGACGAAGATTCTCGCTTCTGGTTTCCCTGCTTCGACTATCCCGGACAACTCGCTACTTCGGAAATTCGAGTGCAAGTTCCGAGACAACTATTTGCCATTTCTAACGGCGAATTAGTTAGCACAAAAAATGACGGCGACGATAAAATTTATCACTGGTCGCAAACTCAGGTGCACCCAACTTATTTAATGACCTTAGCCGTCGGAGATTTTGCCGAAATCAAAGACGAATGGAACGGCAAACCAGTTAATTATTACGTTGAAAAAGGCCGCGAAGCCGACGGTAAGCGCAGCATGGGCAAAACGCCCCAAATGATTGAATTTTTCTCTGAAGCATTTGGATATCCTTACCCTTTTCCTAAATATGCTCAAGTCTGCGTCGATGATTTCATCTTCGGCGGCATGGAAAATACTTCGACAACTTTGCTAACAGATAGATGCTTGTTAGACGAACGCGCCAGCCTCGACAATCGCGCTACAGAAAGCTTGGTAGCCCATGAATTGGCTCACCAATGGTTCGGTGATTTAGTAGTAATTAAACACTGGTCTCATGCTTGGATCAAGGAAGGTATGGCTTCCTATTGTGAGGTGCTGTGGACTAACAAAGAATACGGCAAAGAAGATGCGGCTTATTATATGTTAGGTGAAGCCCGCAATTATTTAGCTGAAGACAGTTCTCGCTACCGCCGCCCAATTGTCACTCACGTTTACCGCGAAGCGATCGAATTGTACGATCGCCATTTGTACGAAAAAGGCGCTTGCGTGTATCACATGATTCACGCCGAGTTAGGCGACGAACTATTTTACAAAGCAATTCACACTTTTGTGCGGGATAACGCTCACCAAACTGTGGAAACGATCGATTTGCTAAGGGCGATCGAAAAGGCGACTGGTCGCAATCTAATGTTTTTGTTCGATCAGTACGTTTATCGCGGCGGTCATCCAGATTACAAAATTGCTTATTCCTGGGATGGCGACAACAAATTAGCCAAAGTGACTGTCACACAAACTCAGATAAAAGATAGCAAAAAGGACAACGGTAATAGCAAAGATGTCTTTGACCTAAAAATTCCCATCGGCTTCGGTTATAAGCCGGAAAAAGATGCAGACGAGCGAAGTGCTGCTAATATAAAAACCTTCACGGTTCGAGTGCACGAACGCGAGCAAAGTTTCTATTTTCCGCTAGAAGAGAAGCCCGCATTTATCAGTTTTGATGTGGGCAATAAATACTTAAAAACCGTTGTTTTAGAGTATGGAGTTGCCGAATTAAAAGCTCAGTTGCAGTTCGACCCTGACCCGGTTTCCCGGATTTACGCAGCCAAAGCTTTGGCGAAAAAGGGAGGACTGGAAGCTGTGAAAGCGCTGTCAGAAGTTCTCAAAAAAGATCGGTTTTGGGCTGTGCGGGCTGAAGTGGCTACTCAGTTAGTTGAAATTAAACTCGACCAAGCTTTTGATGGTTTAGCAAGTGGTTTGAAAGATAAAGATGCTAGGGTTCGCCGCGCTGTGGTGAATGCGCTGGGCCAAATCAAGACTCACGAAACTTATAAGGCGCTGAGGTCGATCGTCGAAAAAGGCGACGACAGCTATTATGTAGAAGCGGCCGCAGCTAGTGCTATGGGCTCGATCGCAGGGGCGAATCCCGACGAAAAACCGACGGACGAACAGGTACTCAAAGAGTTAAAATTGGTTTTGAAAGAGCGTCAGGGCTGGAATGAGGTTGTGCGATCGGGTGCTATTGCCGGTTTGGCACAAATGAAAACTTCTGAAGATGCGCTGAATCTAATTTTGAAATATACAGCTATCGGTACTCCGCAAGCTTTGCGCTTGGCTGCAATTCGCTCTTTGGGGACAATTTCAACAGGTCAAACTAAGCTTAATTTAGAACGGATTTTGCACCGATTGGCAGAATTATCTAAAGAGACGTTTTTCTTGACTCAAGTATCTGTAGTAGTGGCTTTAGGACAGATGGAAACTCGCAAAGCCATTCGGATTTTGCGTTCTTTAGCTGACCAAACTCCCGACGGCCGCGTCCGTATGATGGCTGATGAAGCTGTGCAAAGAGTGCAGAAAAATGCTGGTTCTGATGCAGCGGTGAAGCAGTTGCGGGAGGAGTTAGACCAGGTGAAGAAGGAGAATCAAGATTTGAGGAGTCGGATGGAAAATCTGGAGGCTAAGGCGAAGAAAGATTAGAGGGAAAACCGCATACCGGCGCAGATAGAGGCATATTTGGGCGATCGGCTTTTATCTGCTTGTCGGTAGAGGATGGCGCGCGGTTATTATTATAATAATATTATTGTTCCGTGGGAGTGCAGGGAAATTTCCTATTTTCGACAGACAGGAAAAGCCAAATATGTTTATTATCCACTTTATTGCTGTCTCAACTTGGGAAGTGTCTAAAATTAGGATGCTTTTTTTATTTTTTAGTTGTAAACCCTTCATGAGGTTACAGCAGCTTTTGCAGCCAGAAATATTGCAGAAATCATGAGTATAAAAATCGCTTTACTGGTTGATCAATCGGGGGTAATTCCCTATCGCATTCAAGACGGAGAAATTGAAGTAATGCTGATTACTTCTTCGGCTAGCAAGCGCTGGGTGATTCCCAAAGGATTAATTGAACCTGACATGACTCCCCAAGATTCGGCCGCCAAGGAAGCTTGGGAAGAAGCAGGTTTGTTGGGTAAAGTGTTCCCGGATTTGCTGGGTACTTACGAGTATCAAAAGTCCGGCTACACTTGTCAGGTAGAAGTATTTTTAATGCAAGTGCAAGCAGTTCTAGAAATTTGGCCGGAAGCTAGCAAGAGAAAGCGGCAGTGGGTAAGTATTCCTAAAGCAATTAAGCGGGTTAATGAACCGGAATTCAAACTCATTTTGGGGGATTTGCCGCATCGGTTCTGGTGAAGAGTCATGGGTAAGGGCAGGTTTACCAATACTTTGGTTTTCAACCATAAATTCGGGTGAACTCGCTAAAAGAACAACATGACTGAAGACTATATGCTGTAAAATTCTGGAGATGCGATCGCCCGGAGCCATCTCCTCAGATGACCAACCTTAACCCGATTAAAATTCTCTCCCTGAATGACCTGCGCGATAACAAGCCAGAACGTCCAGGCTGGTCACTCACCTTCGGAGCCATCTGTGCAGATGCAGCCGCCGTTTGCCTCGACCATGCAGGACAGTCTATCCCTGTGACGCTGAAAATCGAGGGGATTCAACCCTGTGAAATCCAAATTCAATGGGATGCGATCGATGATACTATCCGTCGGTTCAACGCCGATCGGGAAGTGGCCACTGAATATGGAGCCTACGGTATCGCGGCGCTCATCATGCCTCACCTCACTGGACTCACCATCATCGAACGTTCTGTCAAAGGTAAAGGCTTAGGTTTTGACTTTTGGCTTGGTTCGCTCGAAGATCCAGGCACGCTATTTCAGCGCAAAGCCCGCTTAGAAGTATCTGGGATTCGTAAAGGTTCTGACAGCATTATTCAAGCCAGAGTTAACATAAAATTAGAACAAATCCGCCCTTCAGATAACGTAGCTCCTGGCTATGTATCTGTAATTGAGTTCGGTACTCCCAAAGCACGGATCGTCAAAAAATGCAGACCGTAGAAGCCCTTCACCACGAAGCAATGGAACTGGTCGATCGAGCCGTTCTCGCCCGTCAGTGCGGTGATATCGACCAAGTGACTGCACTCACCAGAGCCGCCTTTGCGAAAGAACGGGCGGCAGCGGATTTAGTAGCAAACGAATGGGATTTTGAGCCTACTCGTTCTATACTGCATCGGAGCGCCGCCGTACTTGCCATTGAGTGTGCCCAACTCCGGGAAGCAGAACGGCTGATTGGACGCGCCCTCGCAGGCAACCCTCCCACAGACATTGCTGATGAACTGCGTGACCTGCTTATAGAAGAAATTTACTCGCAGCGCCCAGCGATTGGAGCTTAATTTATTTAGGCGTTAGCTGAGAGGAAAGGAATGCTTTCGGCTAAGTTATCCTTAACTTCAATGCCCTGTTTTCTAGCCCAAAACTGGCTTAAAAAGTGAATTTGCCGCAAGCCGACAATTAAATTTAAACCTGGTACAAACATCCACCAAACAGTTAGTGGTTCTTTGATTCCTTCTTGGCTGTACAATTCGTTAACTGTGTTGTAAAGTTTGAACTGCACGATGTAAATCCAAGCAATCCCCACGAAGGAAAACCAACCAAACCATCCGGGAACGTCGGGATCGAATATCCGCAAACCTTGGGGGACGGCTACTCCTAAAACAAAGGGCAATAAACAAAGTGTCCCCGACCAACCCTTGCCGTTATAGCGACGCAATTCTTCTTGAATAATCCATTTGTACCAGCCGTAATATAGTAGCAAGCTGACTCCCGACAGCAAAATTACTCGCCACAAGGAGCGGGGTTTACCTAAAGGTTTGTCGGACATTTTTAGATGTAAGATATGAATGGCTTTATTTATTGTATTAACATTTGTTAATTATTGCAAAATCATCTCTCGGATCGATCGCGCGGTTGCAGGGGCCAGCAGCACACCGTTGCGGTAGTGGCCGCTAGCGACGAGAACGTGGCTGTTACCGGGAAGGGCTTCGATAATTGGGGCGGGCCGTCCTTCGGGGCGCGGGCGCAATCCTGACCATTTTCTGAGGATTTCAGCTTCTGCTAAGGCCGGACAAAGGGCGATCGCCCTTGCCATCACTTCATCCAACATATCAGTATTCGCCTGAACTTCCCCGCCATTTTCCGAAAACTCCACCGTCGCCCCCACCCAATATTCCTGATTGGCTAAAGGTACAATGTGAACGTCATCGCAGGTAATTACTGGCGCAAAATCTGGGTTTCCTAGAGGATTTTTTGACCGCAAATGCAGCGCTTGTCCCAACACCGGGCGAATGTCCACCAATTGATTTAACGATGCAGTAACAGCCCCAGAACCCAAACCAGCCGACACAATTAGGCGATCGAACTCGCCACTAGCAGCAATCGCCCACCCTTCAACTTCCACCCCAAACTCAAAAATCACCCCATTTTGTGCAGCAGCATCCACCAAAGCCAAAGTTAGCGCGATCGGATCGACTTGCCGGTCTTGAGGTGAATAAATTGCTGCAATAATCTGATCATTTAAATAAAGATGAGGGCAAAACTCGCGCACTCGTTCCACATCCCAAAGTTCCAATTTCCAACCTTGAGATTCGCGAGTTGCGATCAACTTTTCCCACTTACTTAAATCCTCTCCCTCCGAACACAGCATCAAAATTCCCTGTTTATTAAACGGAATTTTCCGCCCCGTAACTGCTTCCAATTCAGGAATCAAAGTTTCGTAGCGCTGAAGGCTGGTTTCCCGCAATTTCCAACTTCTGCCCTTAGTTTTGTGACTGATAACTCCCATCAACACGCCGAGCGCTGCACCTGTAGAACCCTGTGCCGGCTGCTGTTTGTCGAACACTGTGACTTTTAGTTCGGGGGATTTACTTAGTTCAAAGGCGATCGAAGCCCCGACAATACCGCAACCAATAATTGCAACGCGAATCATTCAATTTTAGATTTTAGATTTTAGATTTTATAGAAGAAGAAGACCGGGCGGTTGAAACCGCGTCTCTACAAACAAAACCCGCCGACGCGGGTTTAAGAACGGGCAGTAAAAATTAAGTTTTACGTTGTTTTCTTCAGTCCGCGGAGGCGGACTTCGTTTTTGTAGGCGCGGTTTCAACCGCCGTCTTATCTTCAGTTGGCGTCCGGCGGACATCGTTTGTATAGACGTAGTTTCAACCGCCCTCTTATCTAAAGTGATTAGGCTTTAGGAATTAGCTGCAAGAAACTATCGAAATGATTCACAGCTTTTTGATAACTAGCCGTGATTTTGGCATAGTCAGCCACTTTAGCAGCGTTGTCAATCTCCACCAAATCAGCAAACAAACTCTTGGTCAAATCAACAGCTTCTTGTTGAGCTTTGGGTAACAAAGTGCCTGACACGGTTTTCATGGTGCCGCGCAAGTCGCCTAGAGGCCCGTGAATGTAAGTTTTGGCATCAATCCAATTTCTGTTTTGAATTAGGGTTCCTAGGTTGTCCATGCGCGATCGGAATTCTGTCAGGGTAGGAGCATAGCGCTGAATTTGCTGGATCTGGGCTGCTGTGTAAGTCGTGGGAACTTTTGCTTCGACACTACTGCAACTAACCAGAAATGCCATCATAAACGCCATCATCAAGGCAAAAAATGAACGGGGACGAGTCATATCGATTTTTGATTTTTGATTTTTGATTTCTCGTTGCGGGCGGGTACGGGTACACCGCCCCTACGCACCGAGAGTTAGGTACAAAATATTATTTTACCTCCTGACGGCGCAGAAAAGTTATCATAGCATCGCCAACTTTTTCTGACCAATGTTCTTGAGGATAATGCGAGACTTCTTCTAGGGTGACTAACTCGGCATTTTTCATGGAACTGACTAATTTTTTAGCTGGTTCAACACTCAGCCAAGGATCGGTTAAACCCCACACAAATAAGGTTGGTTGTGTCCATCCTTGTAAGCCGGATTCAATTTCTGCCATTGATTTTGGCAATTGAATGTTACGGACTGTATTCATTAGCGATCGCCCCGCATCCGAACTCTTCAAAAACGGGCGGCGGTAAACATCTAAATCTTTGTCTAATACTCTGATGCGACTGCCGCCTTCGAGGGTTCTGTCCACCAAAAGTGGGTCTTGGGTGATCATATCGCCAATAAAAGGCAGCCCCAACTGCTGCATTTTCCAAGGCAATTTGATATCTGCTGAAATTGGTGTATTTATGACCACTAAACGATCTATTTTATCGGGATTTCGTAAAGCGTATTGAATGCCGACAGATGCTAAAAATCCTTGGACAACTAGGGAAAATTTGTCTAATTTTAGTGTTTCAATAAAGCCACTGAGGGCATCAACAAAGGCATCGGGAGTGTAAGCAAAGTCGCGTTTGTCTGGTTTTGTCGATCGCCCGTAGCCCACCCAATCCGGCGCGATCGATCGAAATCCCTGGGCTGCCAAATCCGGCATCAGAGCAGTCCAGGTAAAGCTTTGGGAAGGCAAACCATGCAGCAGCAACACTGGTGGTTTATCACTTTCGTTAACCGGATTTGTTTCCCGATAAAACCATTCCAGCGCGCCTACTTGAATTGTTTTGTCATCAATTGGCATTATTTTACTTGTTATAGTAGATGTTGAAGGAAGAAGGAAGAGGGAAGAAGGAAGAAGGAAGAGGGAAGAAGGAAGAAGGAAGAGGGAAGAAGGAAGAGGGAAGAAGGAAGAGGGAAGAAGGAAGAGGGAAGAAGGAAGAAGGAAGAGGGAAGAAGGAAGAAGGAAGAAGGAAGAGGGAAGAAGGAAGAAGGAAGAGGGAAGAAGGAAAAGAGAAGAGGGAAAAGAGAAGAGAGAAGAAAAAATTTAGTAGAGAAGAAGGCTTTAGTTATTATCGCGCGTTTGTGATATTTATCTAAAGAATAAGGCGGGGAATACCCGCCTTACTTACCTAATAGTTGGGTACGCATATATCGGCTTACCCAACTCATGAAAGTCCTGCTTAGAAATTCATTTCAGCAGCTTGAACTTTTTCGACCTGTTTCTTCTTAAGAACCAGCATAATTTGAGCCAGCATGGTTATAGCCACGAAAGCCATCAATCCTTTAACTCGACCTGCACTTTGTAGCACAATTTCTACATCTTTTTGACCGAAACCGCCCACATTAGGATTGTTCGTCAAAAGTTCGCCGGCAGCAACTGTTTGTCCTTCAGTAACAATCAGTTCTGGGCCTGCGGGAATTGTATCAACAACCGCTGCACCTTCTGCTGGTTGAATTGTCACTTCATAACCGCCATCTTCCGGTTGAGCAATCTTAGAAATGCTGCCAGCTACCGAAGCATTATAAACAGCATTGTTGCTCTTAGCGCCTGTAGGATAAAGCTGACCGCGACCACGGTTGCCGCCGACATAAATTAGATATTTGCCGTAGTGAACTGACTTGTCAGTTTCAGGATTTGGCGACAAAACTGGGAATACCAATTCTTTGTATTGTTCACCAGGCAGCGGGCCCACTAAAACAATATTTTGTTGGGTTTCGCTGTAAGGTTGGAAGTAAAGATCGCCGACTTTTTCCTTCATTTCTTCGGGAATTCTGTCAGCGGGAGCAATCTTAAAACCTTCGGGTAACATCACAACGGCGCCTACATTCAAGCCGCCTTTGCTACCGTCGCCGGTAATTTGCTGCACGCTTTGATCGTAGGGAACTTTGACAATAGCTTCAAAAACTGTGTCAGGTAAAACAGATTGTGGAACTTCAATTTCAGTCGGTTTTGCACCGAGGTGGCAGTTGGCGCAAACAATGCGGCCTGTGGCTTCGCGGGGAGTAGCGGGTGCTGTTTCCTGGGCCCAGAAAGGGTAAGCAAATGCTGCTTGGGGAAGTGCGATATCGCTGGTGAGGAAAAATGCGGCGGTGACGATCGCAATTAAGGCAGTTTTGGCGATCGTCTCGGCACTGCGGCGAAATATCGCAGATAAATTAGTTTGTGGCATTAGAGTATTCAATCTCAAAGGTCAGACAATTTAGTGATTGATCAGAAGTGCGAGCTTAAAAGCTCGCGAACAGGAGTCATTAGTAATTGATCATTAGTCATTTGTCGTTAGCTGATGTTATTAATCCGCAGTCTTAATTCCATAGTTATTAGTTGTTAAATACTGACTAATAACTAATAAGTTTTTACTGCTAACTAATGACTAATGACTCACAACTAAGACCACCAAGGTGCTTCGCCGCTGCGGAAATCTGTTTCTGTCCAAGTGGTAAAAGCAATCTTGTCATCTGCGACAGTGGCGTGGGCCAGGGCCAGAGACAAAGGTGCGGGGCCACGTACCACTTTGCCCTCACTGTTGTATTGAGAACCGTGGCAAGGACAGATAAACTTGTTTTCGCTAGCATTCCAAGGCACGACGCAACCCAAGTGAGTGCAGACTGCATTGATGCCGTAGTCGGCGAGAGATAAGTCTTCTTTCACCACAAGATAGGTGGGGTCGCCTTTGAGGCCTTGGGCTAAGGTGCGATCGCCCGCGGGGTGCGAAGTCAAATATTCGCTAACGATGATGTCGTTGCCCAAAGCATCTTTAGCAGTGACACCGCCACCGGCTGCCCCACTCGACGGAGGAACAAAATACTGGACAACGGGATAGAGTGCGCCCAGTGCCACACCTGTGACTGTACCGAACGTCAGCAAATTCATAAATTGGCGACGCCCCATATCGGGAACATCGGGATTTCCAGCAGAAGATTGAGCCATGACCTGCCTTTACGGTTTTAAGTTACGTTTGTTTGTTAGGGAATTTGTACGTGCAGATAACTGGCGTAGTCGCAGCCCATCTGCTCGCACCAACTTTAGGCAGCGAAAATTCCTTTTAAGAATGAGCCTTCCAGCCTTTATTAGAGTATTATTACATTTTTTGAACTTTGTCTTTTATTGTTTAAGAGATTCACTCAGGAGCAACCATGACGGGCAAGGATTTACACCAGCTACTCCTAGAAAAATGGGGAAAATCTTACGATATCAGATTGCGGCGGACGCGGGGCAAGATTTTTGTGCAGGTGATGTGGAAATATCTCGAACAGGTGTCTTTTCCGATGACGGAGGCTGATTATTTTGAGCATTTGGACGCGGTGGCCAATTACCTCAACGGCTGGGGCAGCACGGAACAGGTGAGAGAATACATTGTCACTACTCGCGATCGCCCGCGTTTGGGCAAAGCTGTCAGCGTTCCCCTGGATTTGGGCGAAAGAGCCTCAGAGTGGTTGCTTGACGAGTTTTAAGTCAGTAGTCAGGAGTCAGGAGTCAGTAGTCAGTAGTCAGGAGTCAGGAGTCAGGAGTCAGGAGTCAGGAGTGGTCGATCGCCCCAGCGCGGCTTGTAAAGTTTTGTGTCTGGGCGGGGCTGGATTTTTTAAGTTGAAAGTCCCAAAAATCGTGAGGCGAACTTGTCAGCCGACTTGCTGGCGCTGACAAACTAAGCTGTCGCGCAGCTAGTTTTCGCAGTTTTTTTGATGAAAACTCTTGTATGGCGGGCTTTCCGATGCGAAGAATGCTGTGAAATATAAATGTCGCAACAGCTTATGGGGTTCTTGTAATTTTGGGCGATCGAATTTCTAGCTTACCAAAATCAACCGAACCAATTTCTGTCAACAATTTCACCTACAATGAGTCTCAGATATCTTGTGAAATTTAGGAGAATGTTGTAATGGGTGTTGCAGTTGGAATGGTTGAAGTCTTAGGATTTCCCGCTGCCGTAGAAGTTGCAGACTCAATGGTGAAAGCAGCCCGAGTTACTTTAGTTCGCTATGAAAAGATAACCCGTGCCTACTGGACAATTATAGTTAGAGGAGATATCTCTGAAGTGCAAGCAGCCGTTGCTGCTGGAATTGAATCAGTTAAAAAGGTCGATGGCGGAAAGTTGCTATCGTATCACATAATTGCTCGTCCCCACGAGAATCTAGATTACATTTTGCCGATCGGCTACACACCTGAAGTCGAACAGTTCCGAATGTAGACAAAGTTTTGATAAAACTTTGGTGTGGAGTTTTAACTTTTAGCAATTATAGAGGCGCGGGCGATCGCACCTCTATATTTTTTGGCAGCGAGGCGATCGATCTTTCTAATTCTCACCGCCCCAAAAGCTTCACCAAACCAACGCCACCAAAGTAAAGAGCGAGCACCGCACCCCCTAAAAGACTTTGCGTTAAAGGGTCAGTAGAAGGCGTTAAAACCGCACCCAAAACAGCCGCTCCCAAGACTACATAACGCCAGCCCGATAGCATTTGCTTAGAAGAAACTATGCCCAAAACACCGAGCAATACTTGAACGATTGGGATTTGAAAAGCTAAGCCTGTGCTGAACATTAACAACAGCACAAATTTAAAGTATTTGTCGATCGACCATAATTGCTCTACAACATCCGCCCCGTAGGTAACAAAGAAGTTCAGCGCCGCCGGAATCAGAGCGATGTAAGCAAATACTAAACCGCCCAAAAATAGGAAACTCGAACCAAAAAACACTGGGCCCAGCAACCCGCGTTCTTTGCGAGTCAAACCTGGTAGCACAAATAGCGCTATTTGGTAAAAAATAAACGGACTGGCAATTAGCAAACCGCAGTATCCCGCTACTTCAATCGAAACAAAGAAATACTCGCCCGGAGCTAGTTGCAAAAACTTGACTGGCCCGGCGGGTACTTCTAACAATTGTACGATCGGTTTAACTGTTAAAAAGCAACCAACTACACCGATGGCTACGGCAATTAGTGAGTAGAAAAGTCGTTGCCGCAATTCTTCTAAATGGTCGAATAAAGACATTTCAACTTCGTCGGGAAGTTCGTCTAGAAATTCGTTTTCGAGGTTGCGGGAACCCATGAAACTGTCTGCGATTGATGCAATGCTATTTTCCGGGATAACTTTTTCGTCTTCTAAGTTATCGTCGGCGATTGGTGCAATGCTATTTTCCGGGCTAACTTTTTCGTCTTCTAAGTTTTCGTCTTCTAAGTTGCTGACATCTACAGAATCATCGGCGATTGGTGCAATGCTATTTTCCGGGCTAACTTCTTCACCTTCTAAGTTGCTGACATCTACAGAATCATCGGCGATTGGTGCAATGCTATTTTCCGGGATAACTTCTTCACCTTCTAAGTTGCTGACATCTACAGAATCATCGGCGATTGGTGTAATGCTATTTTCCCCGCTAACTTGTTCGAGGTTGTTGTCGGAATCTTGTTCGGATCTCTCCAAGTCTGAGGGCACAGTCATAGGTATTTGTGATTTTATTTAGGTTTTACATTTATTGATCTTGGATGCAGGTAGAATCAAAAATCGGTTTCTGGGTTAATCCCGATCGCCCTTTTTACTGTAACTCCAACCGCGCAATTTTGGGCTAACCCTTGCCACGTAAGATATATAATGTCTGAGTCGTGTTGGTCAAACATAGTTTTTTTAACCGTCAATGGCGATCGCAATTTTGCCAACAGCGCGCCCAGTTTCGCTGTAAGTGTGGGCGGCTGCTACCTCTGGTAAGCTGTAAGTGCGATCGACAATCGGCTCAACTTGCTCGGATTCGATTAAATCCCGCAAAATCCCTAAATCGCCCGGATTGGGGTTAGCAACAATTAATTTAGCTTTTTTACCTGGTAAAAACCAGCTCGTCAACATCGGTGCGAGGTTGTCTAAACTCGGCAAAGTCGAGATATAAACTCCCTCGGCTTGCATCACTTTTTCGCATTCAGCAAATGTTTTTGTGCCGACAGCATCCAAGATGATATCATACTTTTCGTGCTGTTGAGTAAAGTCAATCTCTGCATAATCCAGAACCAAATCTGCTCCCAAACCCTTGACAAAATCTCTATTTTTGGCGCTGCAAACTCCCGTCACTTCCGCGTTCATTGCTTTCGCCACTTGCACCGCAAACATCCCGACTCCGCCGGAAGCGCCGTTAATCAATACTTTTTTCCCCGCTTGAATTTCACCCAAATCTCTCAACGCTTGCAAAGCAGTTAAACCTGCGATCGGCACTGCTGCTGCTTCTTCATGGGTGATGTTTTTAGGCTTAAAGGCGGCACTCGATTCTGCCACGACAGCGTATTCGGCGCAAGCACCGCCAGCGATCGGATTTAAGAATGTATAAACTTCGTCTCCGGGTTGAAATTTAGTAACTTCCGAGCCGACTTCCACGACAACTCCCGATATATCTGAACCAACAATTCGAGGAAAGTTAAATCCTGTAAGTAGTTGCAGGTGTCCTTGCCGGATTTTCCAGTCTACGGGATTGACGCTGCTAGCGCGAACTCTGACTAGCAATTCGTTGGATTTGGCGATCGGCTTTTCTAATTCTCGGTACTGCAATTCCTCGGCGGAACCGTAGCGATCGAACGCAACTGCTTTCATGGCAAATTTTCCGGTTTATTTCCAATAGAACACTCAATCCTTTACAATTACAGCACATTCGATCTAAATGTGACACAGTAAATTGAGGAAGCCTTGTAGCAGCGGGCGATCGACTCTTGGAGGCCGACCGACTGGACGCAGGCGTGAGGCAATGGGTTCGCTGGCTGAGTGCGATCGACTAGCGATTAAAGTTAATAGGGACGGGGCGGGCGATTCCATAACCCTGAGCATAATCTACTCCAATCTCCCGCAATTTCTCTAAGATAGTCTCGTTTTCGACAAACTCAGCTATAGTTTCCAGATTCATCGCATGGGCAATATCATTAAAGCCTTCAACGAGCGCTTGAGAAATCAAATTATGGCTAATATTCTTGACAAAAGTACCATCAATTTTTAGATAATCAACTGGTAAATTGATCAGATACGCAAAGGAACTCAACCCGCTGCCAAAATCATCTAAAGCAAAGCGACAACCAATTTTTTTGAGTTCGCTCATGAAATTTCTGGCTTGCTCAAAGTTCGCGATCGCTGCGGTTTCCGTGATTTCAAAACAAATACTCTGAGGAGGAACTTGGTAGCGAGGAAATTGTTCTATCAAAAATCTCATAAATTGATTGTTACTAATGCTAGCGCCTGAAATATTAATCGTATATAAGCCATTAGTAAGAACTTGTTGCCCAGATAAATTATGATAATTTGAGAAAAAAGTTTCGATTACCCAACAATCGATCTCAGTTATCAATCCATAACGCTCGGCGGCGGGAATAAACTCATTGGGAGCGACTATTTCTCCATTTTCGTCTAGCATTCTTAGCAAAATTTCATAATGCTCTACTGATTGGTTAGAAGTAATAGAGACAATCTTTTGGTAATAGAGACAAAAACGATTCGTTTCCAACGCTCGACTGATTTGGGAAACCGCCAGTCTCTCACCACGTTGTCTAATTAGTTCGCTATCATCTAGGCTATAAACATGAACACAGTTGCGGCCTCTGGCTTTGGCCGCATAACAAGCTGCATCAGCCGCTCCCAGAACCTCCATCAAATCTTGGCTGGTTTGGTCAATGGCAACAACTCCAATGCTGACTCCGATAATAAAGGTTTTGCCATTCCAAATAAACCGAAACTGATGCACTAGGTCTTTGAGTTGTTCCGCAATCTTAGCTGCTTGAGAGAGGGGACATTGAGTAAGCAAAAGACCAAATTCATCACCTCCCAAGCGAGCCAGCGCGTCATTAGCGCGAACTCCCTTTTGTAAAAGTGTAGTGATTTGGCGCAGTAGCTCATCGCCAGCAATATGACCTGCGGTATCGTTAACGACTTTGAACTGGTCTAAATCTAAATAACAGAGAGCGTGCTGCTGATTGCTATCTTGAACAGAGGCGATCGCCTCAATTAGTTGCTGCTCAAATCCTCGACGGTTGATTAAACCCGTCAGAGCATCGTGAGTGGCTTCCCAAGAGATTTGACTAGCAAGATTGCGCGATTCGGTAACATCATGAAAGACGATGACTGCCCCGATAATTTGACCTTCGCGGTCTCGAATCGGTGCTGCTGAGTCCTCAACGGCATACTCCGTCCCATCGCGGGCAACGAGAATGGTATGGTTAGCTAAGCCCACAATTCGATTCTCCAACAGAGCCTTGCTAATCGGATTCTCTACTGGCTTTCGCGTTACTTCATTGACAATTACAAAGACTGTAGACAGGGGGAGTCCCTTAGCCTCATGAGCCTTCCAGCCTGTCAGTTGCTCAGCGATAGGATTGAAATATCGCACATTACCTTGAGCATCAGTAGTAATAACTGCATCGCCAATCGATTGGAGCGTCACTTGAGCTAGTTCTTTTTCGGCAAAGAGGGACTCTTCGAGACGTTCGCGTTCTTCAATTTCTCTCAAGAGAAGTAAATTCTGCTCTTGGAGGCTTTGTTGCAACCGCCGGATGGTTAGGTGAGTTTCGACACGAGCTAATACTTCTTCGACTTGAAACGGCTTAGCAATATAATCTACCCCACCAACAGCAAACCCCTGAACCTTATTGAAAGTTTCATTGAGAGCACTCAAAAAAATTATCGGAATGCCTGCGGTTTTCTCGTCAGATTTTAATTGTTTACAAACTTCATAGCCATCCAAATCAGGCAATTTAATGTCAAGTAAAATTAGTTCCGTCCATGGCGATTGGGTGGCTCGGATAGCCATTGCGCCTGTTGTGGCACTGCGAACTTTATAACCATGTGCCCTCAAAGTACGGCTGAGAAGACGCAGGTTATCAGGCAGATCGTCAACAATTAAAATATTGCCTCGGTAGTTAGTACCTGGATCGCTAACCCTATCCCTAGTTCTATCGACAATCCTACTGATTTCCATACTTTCCTCCTGGTAGATCATTATAAGTCTATGACAATCGTTCGGACAGTTTTCAATCACAAACGGTACAATGCGGGTTCTGGGTTTTTTACTCTGTGAAATCACAAACGGTACAATGCGGGTTTGAGTCGCTGCCCAAAAAACTGCCAGGAGTATTGCTATATGAACAAGAGTATACTTGAATTATTAGGCGATCATCAACTCACGCATAAAGTATTCGTGCATCGCAGATATCTAGGGCTGGCACGGTGGCACAGTCACTACAAAATCTGACTTGTTCAGGTAGGGATAATCCTCCTTGGTTGCCCTTCTTCGTTTCGCTTAACATCAGGAGAATATTTTTTCAACCCAAGCAGCCGATTTAGGAACAAGCACATTTCTCAGAGGGCAAATCTACTCGTCATTGCGATCGGATGTCTCGTGCTGCTGGGTTGTCTATTTGACATCTCCCTACTCAAAAGTGGTTTTCCCGGTAGGACTTCGACGATCGAGCGGGCAATGGCAGAACTCAATCGCTAAGCACTTCAGCACTCATGAGTTATTCAGGTTAGATATGATTACACAATTTTTTTCAAGTGGAGGATTCATTCCTCACGGTCACTGCTATCTCTGGCAAACAAACTTAGTAGGATTACATATTTTATCCGATGGTTTAATCGCTTTAGCTTACTACTCCATCCCAATCATGCTAATCTACTTTGTGCGACAGCGCCAAGATACTCCATTTCCGAAAGTAGTTTTTCTGTTTAGCGCCTTCATAATTGCCTGTGGTACAACTCATATCATGGAAATTTGGACGCTTTGGTATCCTACTTATTGGCTTTCTGGAGGAATTAAAGCTATTACTGCTCTGATTTCTATATATACTGCATCTGAGCTAGTGTTTTTAATTCCATCAGCCTTAGCTTTACCTAGTCCAGCTCAACTTATTGTGGCAAATCAAGCCTTAGAGAATGAGATCGACGAGCGCAAGCGGGCTGAAAACGAACGCCAAAAAATTGAGGTGGCTTTACGAAACAGTGAAGAGCAGTTTCGCAAGGCGTTTGAAAATGCGTCAATTGGAAAGGCGCTCGTTTCAGTTGATGGGCACTGGGTTAAAGTCAATCCTGCCTTATGTCAGATTCTTGGCTACTCCTCAGAAGAGTTGTTAGCGTTAACTTTCCAAGACATTACCCATCCCGAAGATTTAGACCTGGATCTTAGTTATGTATATCAGCTATTAGCAGGAACAATTTCAAGTTACCAAATAGAAAAACGGTATTTCCATAAACAAGGAAATATAGTTTGGAGTCTTCTTGATGTATCGCTAGTACAAGATGAACAGGGAAATCCACTGCATTTTATTTCTCAACTTCAAGAAATTACCGCTCGAAAAGAAGCTCAAAAGACGCTAGAGCTTCAGAGTGTTATTATGCATAACATGGCAGGTGGAGTGTGTTTAGTCAAAGCATCAGATATGACGATCGTCTACACCAATCCCAAGTTTGATGAGATGTTTGGCTATGCAGAGGGTGAACTCGCCGGTCAATCTGTTAGTATAATAAATTACCTCGATACAGAGATTACACCCGACAAAAGCGTTGAAGATGTTGTCACTCAAATTGAGCAGCAAGGAGAAGCAAAATATGAAGTCTACAATAAGAAAAAAGATGGAAAACTTTTTTGGTGCAGGGCTTTTACATCCATGTTTGAGCATCCTGAATATGGAACCGTATTTGTTGCGGTTCACGAGGATGTGACAGAGCTGAAACAAGCTGAGCAGGCCTTGCAAGCTACCACAAATCGCCTCAACTTTCTCCTGAACTACAGCCCCGTCGTTATTTTTAGCTCTAAACCTGATGGCAATTATGCAGCAACGTTCATGAGCGAAAATGTCAAAGACGTATTGGGCTATGAAAGCATGGCGTTTTTAGCAGATGCTGAATTTTGGGTGGATAACTTACACGCAGACGATCTAGAACGAGTGCTTAATGGCTTAGCCAATCCATTCGTCAATGATTTTTATTTCCATGAATACCGTATGCGTCACTCAGATGGGGTTTATCGCTGGATGCTCAATCACCTCAGACTAATTCGAGATCCTGCAGGTAGACCAGTGGAAATGTTGGGATATTTAATTGACATTAGCGATCGCAAACAAGCCGAGTTGGAACTTCAGCAAGCTAAAGAAGCAGCAGAAACAGCCAACCGAGCCAAAAGTATGTTCCTGTCCAATATGAGCCACGAACTCCGTACTCCTCTGAATGCTATTTTGGGATTTACGCAATTGATGAGTTACGATCCTGCTCTGACTCCCGAACTCCAACAAGATCTGGCGATCGTCAATCGTAGCGGCGAACATTTATTGGAATTGATTAACGACATTTTAGATTTATCCAAAATTGAGAGCGGACAGATGACACTCTATCTTTCTGACTTTGAGCTAAAAAATTGGCTGAATTCTATTGAAGAAATGTTCCAAATTAAAGCCCAATCGAAACGATTGAAACTAATTGTCGAGCGAGAACCCAATCTTCCCCAATTTGTACATAGCGATGAGAAAAAACTGTATCAAGTCTTAGTCAATCTGCTCGGTAATGCGATTAAGTTTACTAATCAAGGAAGCGTTACCTTACGAGTGAGATCAGAACAAATCGACCAAACGTCCTGTCGCCTATGTTTTGAAATTGAGGATACTGGAGTGGGAATTGATCCAACAGAAGTTGACAGCTTATTTAAGGCGTTCGTGCAAGCTGAAGCTGGGAATAAATTGAATCAAGGTACTGGTCTAGGTCTAGCTATCAGCCAAAGATTTGTCCAACTCATGGGTAGTCAGATTCGGGTTCAAAGCACATTGAATCAGGGCAGCATTTTTTACTTTGAAGTTGGGGTAAAGTTACCTCAAGCAGTCTGCGTTGCCTCAGAATTGCCTAAACAAAGAGTGATTGGTATAGCTCCAGGACAACCAACTTACCGCATCCTTGTGGTTGAAGATGTAGAGGAAAATCGCCGCTTATTGGTCAAACTCCTTACCTCAGTAGGTTTTGAGGTGCGCCAAGCAACACAGGGAGTTGAAGCACTCGGAATGTGGGAAAGTTGGTTCCCAAACCTGATTTGGATGGATCTACGAATGCCGATCGTGGATGGCTACACAGCTACTAAACGCATTAGAGAACACCCTCATGGAAAAGAGACTGTCATTATTGCTTTAACTGCCAGTGCTTTTGAAGAAGAGCGAGAGAAAGCTCTTATGGCTGGTTGTGACGACTTTATGAGCAAGCCATTTCAGGAAGGGCTCGTCTTTGACAAACTCGCTCAACACTTGGGAGTAGAGTACATCTACACAGTTGTAGGAAAAGATTGCCAAAAACTATTTGTTGATTATTTATCTCCAGAAGATTTAGCCGTGATGTCCTCTGAGTGGTTAGAACAAATGTATCAAGCTGCCTACGAGGTTGATTTTGAAGTCATGAACGAGCTAATCAAACAAATTCCCGCATCTAAACCAACCCTTTCCAGTGCGCTAATTGATTGTGTCAATAACTTTCAGTATGACCAAGTTATGGAGTTAATTCGACCTCTGCTCCCGAATCCCGTTTAGTTATCGAGTTTAAGGACAAAGAAGCTATAGTGCTTTCAGCAGTGGGTATATTTCCAATAGAAATCAACAGGGGAAAGGATTTGGGAGTTTTTGGAGATGTCTATTGCAGATATCCATCAGCATGAGGAAATTACATACACACACATTAGATGGAATGTGCTGTATCATATAGCAATTCTCTTTCGTTTGTGAACGGGATTTATTTTTTTTATTAACCGCAGAGGGCGCAGAGGGCGCAGAGAAAGAGAAAAGATAGAGATGGAAAAATGATTGATTTAACTGGAAAGGTAATTTTAGTAACGGGCGGCTCGAAAGGCATTGGTGCAGCGACGGTTCGGACTCTGGTTAATGCTGGGGCCGAGGTGATTTTGCATTACTGTCGCAGTCAGCAAGCGGCGGAATCGGTAGCAGCAAGTGTCGCGGGCGATAAATGTTATTTATTAGCTGCTGATTTGATGTTACCAAAGGCGGCTTATAGTTTGTGGCAAGATGCTTTAAAATGGCGCGGTCATATTGATATTATAGTTAACAATGCTGGGATTATGCAGTCAGCGGAGATAGAGGACGATTTTGATGTTTGGTCGTCAGCTTGGCAGCAAACTCTACAAGTTAATTTAGTTGCTGTTGCCGACTTGTGCCGCGAAGCAATTCTGCATTTTAAGACTCGCAAAGGTGGTACAATTATTAATATAGCAAGTCGCGCTGCTTTTCGTGGCGATGACCCGAATTACCTGCACTACGCCGCCTCAAAAGGTGCGATTGTTGCTTTAACTCGCAGCATTGCTAGAGGATTTGCGGCTGAGAATATTTTGGCTTTTACTGTTGCACCGGGATTTGTCAGTACGGAAATGGCAGATAAGTTTATTCGGGAGTTTGGCGAAGCACAGATTGTGCGTGATATCCCGATCGGCAAAATCGCCCCTCCTCAAGATGTCGCCAACGTTATCGCCTTTCTAGCATCAGGTTTGGCAACCCACGCTACCGGAACAACGATCGACATTAACGGAGCATCTTACGTGCATTGATGCTATCCGTGATACTGCACAAAACATCTAATTGTAGGGTGCGCAATGCGCACCTTACGACTACCTCCAAAGACTCATGAACACACATTTTGCCACCAACCAATTTATAACCTTAGCCAGACGCGAAAACAGCAACAAATAAATTAAATTATATAAAATACTACCTTAAGGAAAACTGATTATGACAGCAGATAACGTAACCAAAAGCAAACGAGTTGCTATCCTGATCGAAAATGGAGTTGAAGATTCGGAATTTCTAGTTCCTTACAACGCCTTAAAACAAGCAGGATTTGATGTAGTTGTCCTCGGTTCGCGGACAAACGAAAAATATGCCGGTAAAAATGGTAAAGTTGCCCAGCAAGCTGACGGAACTACCGCCGAATCATTAGCAGAAGAATTCGATGCAGTGATAATTCCCGGCGGCATGGCTCCCGATACAATGCGGACAAATCCCAATACAGTGCGGTTTGTCAAAGAAGCGATTGAACAAGGAAAAATAGTTGCTGCTGTGTGTCACGGCCCGCAACTTTTGATTGAAGCTGACGCGCTCAAAGGCAAAAATGCGACGGGTTTCTTGGCAATTAAAACAGACATGATAAATGCCGGAGCTAACTACATTAACGAACCTTTAGTAGTTGACGGCAACTTGATTACTTCCCGCCAACCCGGAGATTTAGCAATATTTACTACAGCAATTATGGCGCGCCTCGGTTACGGTGGCAAAGCAGTTGGTTTACCCGAAGAAACGGACATCAGTGCAGAATGGTGGAAACTAGCTAATGGTTGGGGAGGCTCCACACAAAGCGACATTGTTAAAGGTTTGAATACCGCCCTCGCAGGGGAACGCTATGCTTGCGAAGCCTTTCAACATTATGCGGAAAAAACCGGAGATAGCGATTTGCGATCGCTCCTGACGGAAATGATCCAAAATAAACAGAAACACATCCTCGCTCTCGAAAACCGCCTCAACGATTTCGGCGAAAAACCCTCAATTCCCGCCCAAATTGCTGACAAATACGCTAAATTAAAATCCTCCATGCAAGGAACAGATGAAACTTTCTTGCTGCGCAGCACTCTCGGCGATTTGCAAACAGGTGTTGTCGATATCAACCACCTGCGGGCGAAGTTCACAGATCCGGTATCAACTGCCATTTTTACAGAGATAGAAGCGGATTTGTCCAAGTGCGAGCAAGCCGTTGCTAAACTCTTCCGTGCCCGTGCAGTATCTCAAGAAATTAAAGCGCCAAAACCTTCAACTAGCCCCGCTGTCAAGATGTAATCTGCACGCGGATTAACCAGTTTGTAGTTGTGTCTAGGGGTTAAAACCCTCACCCTGAACACAACTACAAATTTGTTGTGCAATGATAAAATACACGCCTTTGCGGTAAAATTAAACCCAAGACTAAAAAGCTGACACTGAAGTAACTGTAAGGTGGAGAGTTTTATTAAATGGGTTCTATTTTTGTTTCAGCGGGACACGGCGGGTTTGAAGGCAGCTTGCGGGATCTGGGGGCGATCGCACTTGGCACCACCGAAGCCCAGGAAATGATCCTAACTCGCGACTTATTAGTAGCGGAATTAAAGCAGCGAGGTCTAGCAACTTTCTCCGTACCCGATACTCTGAGTTTGCTAGAAACTATCGCTTGGATAAACAATCGCAGCCTCGCGGGAGATGTAGCGGTAGAAATTCACGGCGACTCTTTTTCTAGTCCCCAAGTTCGCGGCGCCACCGCGTTTTATATTGGCAGCAACCCCACGCGAAAAGCAGATGCGGATTTAATTTTAAACGGCTATTTACGCAGGTGCCGAGAAATACCAAGCCGCGGCGCAAAAGCAGATACTGAAGCTGGTGTTGGTAGCCTCGGATTTTGTCGGCGCATCAACATTCCTTCGCTACTTATTGAACTCGGTTTTTTGACCAGTCCCGATGACTTGCGAATTATTCAAACTCGTCGCCGCGATGTCGCCCTCGGACTCGCTGACGGACTCGAAGCTTGGTTAAAAAATACGAATTTGAAACCCTTGCCAACACCAACTCCCGCACCGACTCCCGCACCGACTCCCGCACCGACTCCCGCACCGACTCCCGCACCAAAACCTGTAGTTTATCCCTTAATTAATATCCAAATCAACGGTGGGCCGCACGAAGATAAAGGCATTTTGGTGAACGGAAATGCTTTTGTCCCTTCCGAAGTTCTAGACATTCTCAACATCAAACCAGAGGCAGTCGATCGCCGGGTCACGTACAATGGAGTAGTCTTCGTGCGGGCGATCGACTTGCGCGATCGGGATATCTCCGTAGCATGGGATCAGTCTACAACATCAGTAGTGCTGCGATCGCGCCGCGATATCCTCTCAGGCGTAGGAAAAATCATGGATCGCGGTCTAACTACCGCCCAACAAATGACAACATTTCTCACCAAAAATAACAGCAAAGCCCTAGCAGACTTTCCGAATTTACCTCAAATTTACGTGCAAGAAGCAGCCGCCGAAGGAGTCAGCCACGACGTAGCTTTTTGCCAAATGTGTTTAGAAACAAACTATCTCAAATTTGGCATTGCAGTCAAAGCAGAACAATTTAACTTTGCCGACATGGGAGTCATCAGCCCCACAAATTCCGGCCTCTCATTTCCCGACGCCCGGACAGGAATTAGAGCGCAAATTCAGCACCTAAAAGCTTACGGCAGCATCGAACCTATCGACCAACCTTTAGTTAAAGAAAACGTGCGTTTTCGCTTTGTCAAGCGCGGTGTCGCCCCCACCGTCAATGAACTTGCAGGTCGCTGGAATTCTGACCCCTTATACGGACAAAAAATTATCAATATCATCCGGCTTTTGTACGAAAATGCAGGTTTGTTATAAATTTATCTGCATTTAAATCAAAGACTATCTTAGGGTGCATCAGAGCTTAATGTAGCTATCGCAGACTCAAAAAAATTACCTGCTCCGCACCCTACGATTAGTTAGCTGTTCTGCATTTTTATTTAACTACTTGGGCTGGTTATTATTCCCACTCATAATATTTTTTTGATTTGCCGTTACAAGCAATAGCTTGGCAACGATAAAACACAAGCTTTCTTCCTTCTTCCTTCTTCCTTCTTCCTTCTTCTTATCACTATGGTTTCCAGCAACATCCAATTTTCAGACACTCAAAATCATTGGGCAAAAATATTCATTGACGGCCTAGTAGAACGGGCCGTGATCAGCGGTTTTCCCGATCGCACTTTTCGCCCCAACAGCAACCTCACCCGCGCCGAATTTGCCGCCATTGTCAGCAAAGCTTTTCCCGTACCCGACAAACGGCCCTACATTCCCTTTATCGACGTTCCCGCCACTCACTGGGCCGCCGCCGCCATTCAAACAGCATATAAAAGAGGGTTTATCTCCGGCTATCCCGACAACCTGTTTAAGCCCGAAAACAGGATTACCAGAGCCGAGGCATTAGTTGCCTTAGTTAGCGGCATATTTGGGTCAAACGCTCAACCAACAACCAATCTGGTTCTCTCAAACATCTACCAAGACAGTACAGAAATTCCCAATTATGCCAAAAAGGCGATCGTCATAGCCACCCAATCCGAAATAGTCGTCAACTCCCCCAATTTAAACCTATTAAATCCCGCCGGAAATGCAACCAGAGGCGATGTCGCAGCCTGGGTTTATCAAGCATTAGTACATCTCAAAAAAGCGCCAGCAATATACAATCAATATATTATAGTTCTTAGCAAAGTTCCCAGACCCCAAGTTTACGTCAACCACCAGCGAGAATTTCGCGGAGTTTGGATCACATCAGTGTGGAACATTGACTGGCCCTTGAGCAACAAACTCTCAACAGAACAGCAAAAAGCCGAACTGCTAAAAATTCTTGACAGGCTGCAAGAAATGAATTTCAATGCAATTATTCTCCAAATTAGAGCAGCAGGCGATGCCCTTTACGCCTCACAATTAGAACCTTGGAGTGCGTGGCTAACAGGAACTCAAGGAAAGCCACCAGAACCTTATTATGACCCTTTAACATTTGCCATTGCAGAAAGCCACAAACGCAACATCGAAGTTCACGCTTGGTTAAATCCCTACCGCGCCAAAGTTTCTTATACCCAAACCCCTCCCAACGTCAGCCCGCACATCTCTGTTACCAATCCCGAATGCGTTTATCCGTGGGGAGACGACTTGTGGATGGATCCAGGAATTGATTTAGTTGTAGACAAGACTTACAACGTCATTTTAGACGTAGTAAAACGATACGATATAGACGGCGTTCACTTTGACGATTATTTCTATCCTTATCCGATTGCCGGCAAAGAATTTCCCGACAGCAAGATTTACAATAGTTACGTCTCCAGAGGCGGAAAAATGAATTTAGGAGATTGGCGTCGGGAAAATGTTAACAAGCTAGTTAAAAGACTAGGAGAAGGAATTCGAGCAGCCAAACCAAACGTTAAATTCGGCATCAGTCCCTTCGGCATATATCGCCCTGGCCAGCCGCCGCAAAGTCGCGGTTTAGATGCCTACGAAACACTTTACGCCGATGCCAAAAAATGGTTAGTATCAGGTTGGGTAGATTATCTAAATCCGCAACTTTACTGGCGCATCGACCAAACAGCTCAAAGCTATCCAGTTTTGCTGAAATGGTGGCTAGAAAACAACCCACAAAACCGACATATTTACGTGGGAAATAACTTAGGAAAACTTGACGGTCAGAAGTGGAATGTAGAGGAAATCAACAATCAAATTGAGATTACGCGCAACTCCAAACAAAACTTAGCTTTAGGCAATGTTTTCTTCAGCATGAAAGCATTTAGCGACAATCGTCAAAAAATATACGATAATTTCAAATCCAATACATATACGCAACCCGCACTCGTTCCCGTAATGCCTTGGCAAAATGGAACGCGGCCAGCCCCTCCCGCATCAGTCGTAGTCCAAAAAATTGGCAACAGCAATATTTTGCAGTGGAAAAATCCCGCCGATAAAAACATTCGTTCCTGGACGCTTTATCAAAAGAATGGCGATAGCTGGAAGCTCATCAAAATCCTCAATGCAGACACAGTAGAAGTCGCGGTAGGAACGGGGATTTACGCTTTGTGTGCGGTGAGTATCATGGCTGTAGAAAGTGTAGGAGTTTTCATAGAAATAGGCTAATAAAATATAAATGTAAGGTAAACAAGAATATGCAAAACCTGAGACTTCCCGAACAAAGACGAAAAATTTACATTGAAATTGCCCTACGCAGATGCCGTCCTGGTAGTGGCAGTACCTTAGAGTTTCTCAGCAAAAGAACTTGGAACCGTCCGGTGACTAACATTAAAGCTATTATCAAACAAACTCCATTCGTAGTAGTAGGAGGAATTGCAACCAGACTTTATATGCCAGAACGCATGACTGATAAACTTGAGATTTTAGTATTGACTGATGATGCTGAAAATTTATATCAAGAATTAGTGGCTACTGGAAGCATAAAAGTTGGAGAACTCAGCATAGGTGGTAGTAGTTGGCAACTACCAGATGGTAGTATTCTGGATGTTCTTGAATCACAACAACCTTGGGTTAGAGAAGCGATCGCAAATCCCAACATTGCCCCCGATAATTTACCAATTATCGGATTACATTATTTGATATTAATGAAATTACAAGCCAGTCGTGGTATAGATATTGGCGACTTGACACGGATGTTAGGAGGGGCTGATGAAACTGCCTTAGAATTAGTAAGAAAGATAGTAAAAACTTACCTTCCTGATGCGGTAGAAGACTTAGAAAGTTTAATTGTACTAGGAAAATTAGAAAGGGGAGAATTACGTTAATTGTTTAGACTTTACATTGCACTCATTCCCAAAAAATCTTAAAAATATCTGCGTTTATCTGCGCTGCATCTGCTTTTCATCTGCGGTTGACATATCAATCAAAGATTCCTGCAATAAGTCTAAACACTTTCTCTTCGCCAAGATGAACCCAACCGCAGCCAAACCCCTTTTCCTTCTAACTACTGTCAACTGTCAACTGTCAACTGTCAACTGACTTCTTCCTCTAGACAGGAGACACATTGGGTATAAATGCGCTATCCTATTCCCCATATTTTGATGTTGAGGAAAAAAAAGCCGTGGTTCCCTTACGCGATGAAAATCCCACCAGTATCACTCCCTACGTTACCTTCGGGCTGATTGCTGCCAACGTATTAGTATTTTTGTACGAACTCACTTTAGCCGATCGCCAATTAACGCAATTTTTCTACTCATGGGCGGTAGTTCCTTGCCAGTTAAGCAATATGTGCCGGGTATCTCTGCCAGTTTCGCCATTTCCCGAATGGACGACGCTAATTAGCTCGCAATTCCTGCACGCAGGCTTTCTGCACATTGCCGGAAATATGTTATTTTTGTGGATTTTTGGCAACAACGTAGAAGACCGTTTAGGGCACGTTAAATTTATAATATTTTACCTTACCTGCGGCGTTTTAGCATCACTAACTCAGTGGTATTTTTCCTCAGCATCGGCTATTCCTTCCTTGGGTGCTAGCGGCGCGATCGCAGGCGTGATGGGAGCATACATTCTCAGATATCCCCAAGCCAAAGTTTTGACATTGCTGCCCTTGGGAATCTTTATTACTACCGTCAGAATCCCCGCTTTCTTCTTTCTAGCATTTTGGTTTGCACAGCAAGCATTGAGCGGCCTGGCTTCGTTAAATGCGCCGGCAAGTGTCGGCATGGAATCCGGGGGAGTTGCTTACTGGGCCCACGCCGGTGGCTTTGTTTTCGGTGCTATTCTCGGCCCTTTATTGGGGCTTTTTTCTGAGGATAATCAAATTTAGATATAGTTGAAACCGCGTCTATACAAACGAGGACGTACGGTTGAAACCGCGTCTACACAAACAAAGTCCGCCTCCGCGGACTGAAGAAAATAACGTAATTTCAACTGTTATGGTCTTCAACCCGCTATACAAGCGGGTTTTGTTTGTCTAGGTGCGGTTTCAACCGCCCCGTCTTCTGCGTTTTTCTGTGGTTTCCTATCTATTCCTAGATAAACGTGAAGTCAAATCCCGAAAGAGATGTCACCCCAGTTACACCATTTAACTTCGCCAAAATGCGAGAATCGTTGCCGGCGAGGTTATTGCCATTGCCATCATAAATGATGTATGTATTGCCACCGGAATCGTAGGCAAACAAGAAGGCACTTCCTCCCAGAATATTTGCAGAAACAGTTGTCTGCACATTCAGTAGAACTTGGGTGCCACTACTCAGATTCGGGAATCCGGGGGCAAAATTAAACTGATCGGCGATCGGCACACCGAGACCAGTAAAATCAGTAATCACATCGTATCCGCCAGCGGCGATCGCAGCATCGATCGCCGCCGAAGAAGCCGCATCAAACACCGGCCCACCCTCAGCAGGGCTGGTATAGCGGAATTGATTGCTGCCTCCGCCACCCGTCATGGTATCTGCACCGAAGCCACCTACGAGCACGTCGTTATCCAAACCGCCGTTGATCGTATCGTTGCCACCTTGGCCATCAACAGTATCTGCCCCTGCAAAACCGTTCAAATTATCTGGCAAAGAGCCACCAACCAAACTGTTAGGCCCGCTATCAGCCGGCAAGATGGAAACGGCGATCGTACCTACGCCCGGAAGTGTCCCGAATCCGTCGCTGACGCTGTAGGTGAAAGTAGTTGTACCCGCTACGTTGCCGGGGATGAACTGCACCTGAGTGCCCAGATTCACAGCTATGCCCAGTTTCGGCGTACCGACATTGATAATGCTGAGCGGCCCTTTTTGTGGGCTGGAGTCGTTGGCGAGCACATCGATGAAAGTGGGCAGCAAATTATTCGTACTCGTAAATACGATGCCGTCATCGCCAAGTACCGGCGGCAGCGTCGTCGGAAGGGTTGAGGACGCATCGAAAGAGTTGATGTTAATCGCCACTGAGGCTGCCGCCGTGCCACCTTGGTCGTCCGCTACGCTGTAGCTGAACGAACCGGCTTGCCCGATTACATCTGTTTTAGGTTGGAACTTCAAACCTAGCAATTCCAGAACTGTCAATTTTTGGTTCAGGGCGATCGGAGTTGTACCGACAACTACTTGACCAAAAGTCGGATTGGGAATTCCGATGACTCCGATCGATAGGGGCTGGCCCTCTGGATCTGTGGGCTGCGAAATGCTGAGAGACAGAGGCGAATTCTGCAAAGCAGTCAGCGTCTTGCCAGTTTCTAGGATCGGGAGTTCGTTAGGAGTCGGAGTGGTAAAACTCGGTGGCACTGGCCCCCCGCCGAAAGGTGGAGGAGTTGGAGTTGTCGCCGTTGGAGTCGGGACGATAGAAGGACTGGGACTCGGCAATGTCCCCGTAGTCGGAGTCGGACTCGTAATCAGTGTCGGCAATGTCCCCGGCGACGGAGTTGGACTCGGAGTTGTCCCCGGTGATGGTGATGGAGTCGGACTCGGACTTGTCCCCGGAGTCGGAGTCGTCGCCGGAGTTGGAGTCGTCGCCGGAGTTGGAGTCGTCGCCGGACTCGGACTTGTCCCCGGAGTCGGAGTCGTCGCCGGAGTCGGAGTCGTCGCCGGAGTCGGACTAGGAGTTGGAGAAGCAGTTGTCCCCGTCGGTACCGGTGTGGTAACAGGTTTTGTCCCCGTTGCGGGTGTCGGAGAAGCACTTGTCCCCGTCGGTGTCGGAGAAGCACTTGTCCCCGTCGGTGTCGGAGAAGCACTTGTCCCCGTTGGTGTCGGAGAAGCCGTTGTTCCCGTTGTTGGAGAAGGACTTGTCCCCTGAATTGTGAAGGGATTGTCTTCTACGCGCGGTATTTGAGCCGTAGTGAACCTCGATTCATCGAGCGAGTTCGATCGCACATCAACCAAAACCGCCAAAAATTCGCCAGTTTGCTTGTCCTGAATAATCGTGTTGCTAGAATTCGAGCCTTGACCCTGAAAGATGTTTAACTGTGTAAAGTTCAGACCTCCAGCTAAACCGATCGCATCTCCTGCCTTAAAATCTCTGATTAAATCAGCATCACCGATCTCGCGGCCGCCAGTAGTCAGAAACCCGTTACTAGAAACCGACGTACCAACCCTACCGAGAACAAAGATATCCGAACCATCGCCTCCTGTCAGAGTATCAGACCCGCGATCGCCCGAAAGAATATCATCCCCAGCATCTCCAGACAGAGAATCATTGTCATCTCCCCCAAATAGCAGGTCATCACCCTCGCCACCGTCACCAGTATCGTTACCAACACCGCCGCTGATGACATCCCCGCCGTCGCCGCCCAAAAGAATATCATTGCCCGCAGCGCCGATCAGGCAGTCATTACCCGTGTCGCCAGAAACAGTATCATTGCCCTTGTCGCCAAAAATCAGGTCGTCCTCGCCACCTCCACGCAGACAGTCATTCCCTTTACCGCCGTACAGCGTATCGTTGCCTTCAGCACCCAAAACAACATCGTTGCCCTGATCGCCAAAAGCTATATCGTCCCCCAGTTCGCCAGAAACTAAATCATCGCCTTTGCCGCCGCGCGCCGTGTCATTGCCACGGCCACCCTCGACAATATCTTTATCAGCGCCACCATTGAGATAATCGTTACCGTCTTCGCCCCTGATGATATCGTCCCCGTCCCGACCCAGAATCGTGTCGTCCCCGTCGCGCCCGGAAATAGTGTCATTGAACAAGCTGCCGATTAAATAGTTATTCCCGTCATTGGCGACAACTACGCCATCGACAAACAGCGGCTGTGGGGGAGGCGTGGGTACAGTCGGAACTGGTCTAACCACGGGTACGATCGTAATCCCTGGGCCCGTCCCCGTCATCGTCGGAGAAGTCCCCGTCATCGTTGGAGAAGTCCCCGTCATTGTCGGAGAAGTCCCCGTCATCGTCGGAGAAGTCCCCGTCATTGTCGGAGAAGTCCCCGTCATCGTCGGAGAAGTCCCCGTCATCGTCGGAGAAGTCCCCGTCATCGTCGGAGAAGTCCCCGGCGACGGCGTAGGAGTGGTCTCCGGTATAATAATTCTTGGTACTGCACTGGGCATTTTTCGGACTCCTTGCGACGCTACTCAAAAACGACTAGATAAACTTAAAGTCAGAGGCAGTAATGACGGTGCTCAGAGCTCCCGGCACTGTAGGAATAGAATTCAACACTGCCAAATCGAAAGCTGGGAGACTGTCGTCTGCCACATTCGGGTCAAAGCCGAGAACATACTGGTTAAAAGTATTGTTCAGATACACGAAGAAAGCTCCTGTTTTGCTCGAACCGTTTTGATTCTTCAACACTGCATTGACTGCTTGAGCGTTGTCAAATTTAGATTCAAACAAAATCACTTCTTGCTTGCTGATGTTGTCGCCACCGCTGCCGATATTCCTGACGATAAAACTGGTGAAATCGTTAGTAGTTCCCGAGTTGGTTAAACCTCCAAAATTTGATGACCTGAACAAGAATCTGTCGGTGCCGGTACCATTGGCGTTAAAGTCAGCAATGATATCCACACCTTCACTCGGAGTTTCGTAGTAGAAGAAATCATTACCAGCATCGCCTGTCAGCAAGTCAGAACCGTTCCCGCCGCCCAAAATGTCATTGCCCGCACCGCCGGAAAGCGAGTCATTGTCATCGCCACCCAATACCAAGTCGTTGCCGAAGGCGCCGCTGAGACAGTCGCTGCCGGCGCCGCCGTCTACAGTATCGTCTCCCGCTTCGCCGAACAGAGAGTCGCTGCCACCCTCACCTAATATGTAGTCGTTGCCGGTACCTCCGAGTGCTGTGTCGCTGCCTTCTCCCCCTAAAATCGTGTCTTCGCTGTCGCCGCCGGAGATGAAATCGTTATTGATACCGCCGTCGAGCAAGTCTCTGCCGATGCTGCCGTCGAGGATGTCGTCGCCTGCACCGCCCTCGATCGAGTCGTCGCCAATTCCACCCAATAAGGTATCGCTGCCAATACCTCCAAGTATCGAGTCGTCGCCCGCTTCTCCCAAGATCGAGTCATTGCCTGCACCGCCGTCAATGGTGTCGTTGTTGTCACCGCCCAAGATGATGTCATTGTCATTGCCGCCGAACATCAAATCGTTGCCCAGTCCGCCGATTAGCAAATCTATGCCGTCTTCGCCGTCGATCGTGTCGTTGCCCAGTCCGCCGTCGAGGTTGTCGTTGCCGATCGAACCCAGCAGCGAGTCGTTACCGGCTTCACCGAATAGGAAGTCGTCGCCACCCCTGCCGTCGAGGATGTCGTCCCCCGCACCGCCTGAGATGGTATCGTTGCCGGCCCCGCCAATGATGTAGTCGCTGAGGTTGCTGCCTGCAAAGGTGCTTGCCGGGAGTGCGGTGCGATCGACAATATTATCTACCACCGTAATACTGAAGGATGCCGGCCCGATCTTGGAAGACCCATCGGAGGCTGTAAACGTAAAACTATCGCTGCCACCAGCAGCCAGCAAGTTGTATTTGACAATATTGTTGTTGATATCGTCTTGGGTAAATTTGTCGCCGACAGTGAGAAAAGTGGCGCCCCTTTGCACAAAACCTCTAGTAGCATCGGGAGCTTTGGTAATCGTGTAAACAATTTCCAAAGGCGAGTTGTCAGGATCTGTCACCAACAAATCGGCAGCGGTTATTGTCTGGGTAGGAGCAGCTTTGGCAACCACCACACCCTCGTTAATTACTAGCTGGGGCGGGTTGCTGACGTTGATAGTTACTAGGCCTTGAGCAGTGCCGCCGTTGCCGTCTGAGATGGAGTAGCTGAAGCTGTCAGCACCCGAAAAGCCTGGATTCGGGGTGTATTTGAATAAGCCACCGCCCAATGGAGTCAAGCTCCCCTTGGCTACTGGAGTAAAAGTCGTGACAGTCAGAGGGTTCTTGTCCCCATCGGTGTCGTTGAACAGAACGTTGAGACTTAGTTCTTGACCCGAAACCGTGGTGAAGTTGTCGTTAACTGCTATTGGAAGCTGATTGGGAGTGGCGATTGGAATCGGACTCGGACTAGGCGTCGGACTTCCTGTCGGAGTCGGACTTCCTGTCGGAGTCGGACTTGCCGTCGGCGTCGGGAACATCGGCTTCGGACTCGGTGTTGGAGTGTCTGTGGGAGTCGGAGTGTCTGTAGGAGTCGGTGTGGGAGTCGGACTTAGTGTCGGTGTCGGTGTGGGAGTCGGAGTCGGCGTCGGGCTCGGACTCGGCGTGGGCAGGGGCAGCGGGGTAGCGCTGCCAGGAACTGTGGGGGCAATTACAAAGGAGTTGCGTCCCAGGGTTCTGCTGTCAACTCCGGGCAATACTGCTAAAAAGTCGCCGCTGACTCCGTTGCGAATAATTGTGCTGCCGGCTTTGTTGTCGGTGCTTTGGAAGATTACCAAATCTTCAAACTTGAGGTCGCCGCTGAGTCCGATCGAATCTTCGCCTTGGCGAAAGTCTGTAAAAATGTCAGCATCGGCGATATCCGGGCCGCCTGTGGTCACAAATGCCGGGTTAGTGCCGTTGCTGCTGCCGCTGGGGGAACTGAAGCCACCGATGACAAAGACATCTCTGCCTTCGCCTCCGGCCACAATGTCTTTGCCTTCGTCGCCCCACAGCACGTCGTTGCCAGCACCGCCGTCGATGATGTCATCTCCAGCACCTCCAAACACAATGTCGTCACCGTCGCCAGCAAAAATTGTGTCCGCGCCGGCATCTCCGTAGAGCCAGTCGCCTCCTTCGTTGCCAAATAGCAAGTCTTCGCCGTCGCCACCGAAGAGCGAGTCGTTACCTTGGTCGCCCCACACGATGTCGTCGCCTTTGTCGCCCAAAAAGCTATCGTCGCCCGACCCGCCGCGCAAGCTGTCCCCGCCTTTGCCGCCGTAGGCCGTGTCTTTGCCTTCGCCTCCGATTACCGTGTCGTTGCCGTCATTGCCATACAGGAGGTCGGGGTTATTTCCCCCATCGAGGGAGTCGTTGCCTTTACCTCCGTACATGGTATCGAGTCCTGAACCGCCGTCGAGTACGTCGTTGCCGGGCCCGCCGAACAGCACGTCGTCATCCTCGTTGCCAAATACTAAATCGTCGCCGGAGTTGCCTAGCACGGTATCGTTGCCTTGCAGCCCGGAAATCACGTCGGGGCCGGGACTGCCTCCTAAGGAGTCGTTGGCTTCTGTGCCCCGGATCACGCCTCCGATCATTGAGGGTGTGGTACCGCCTCCGCCCAAGGTGTCGTCTATGCCGCCAAATGTGTCGTCCCCAGAGGGAGGGGGAGTCGGTGCCGGTGTCGGTGCCGGTGTCGGTGTCGGTGTCGGTGTCGGCGTTGGCTCTGGAGTTGGCGTTGGTGCTGGTTCTGGAGTTGGAGTTGGCTCAATTATGATACGTGGTACTGCACTGGGCATTATTTTGGCTCCTTTAAACGACGGTTCCGATTAACTTTAAGAACTGATTAATCTCAGTTTTTTGCCTCAAATCTGACTTATTATTGATTAATAATCTCGCTCATTTCTAGCATAATAAATCAAAATTGCCAGGGCTATAGATTTTTTTGAACTCAGGAATTTTTTGTGCTAAAAATAGTAATGTTTGCAAGTTTTGATGTGGGTTTTGGGTAAACTATAATATCGCCGGATTTGGCTGGAACCTAAAAGTCTGAATTGAAGTCAGCCTCAATGAGCTATCCAAGGGTTGAAAAAATGAAAATCTTTGCATTCATAATTTTCTTGCCTCCTGCCAAATTCCTTAGCCTGACTGCTGACAAGAAACAGAGCTGTTAATTAGAGGCAGAAGTGGCCCTGTTTGCTCTTGTCCGTTGACGGCTAGTTCGCTGTGACAAAGGTAAAGCATGGAACAGCGACTTAACAAATCTACCAGAATTCGCCGCAGTCGCTGTTGGTCGGCGACGGTTTCGTCTTCGGTTTCCCAGGGACGCCCCAGTTGCGATCGCACAAATAAGGG
Source organism: Microcoleus sp. A2-C3 (assembly GCF_036706065.1). Classification (NCBI taxonomy): domain Bacteria; kingdom Bacillati; phylum Cyanobacteriota; class Cyanophyceae; order Oscillatoriales; family Microcoleaceae; genus Microcoleus; species Microcoleus sp. A2-C3. Next base: position 60,692 of record NZ_JAUBVX010000026.1, read on the forward strand.
AGCACCAAACAATGTCGCCGCACCGCCACTCAGCCACAGCGGCGAGCCGGCATCCAGCCAAAAGTGCCATTTGTGGGCGCGGCGGCTGCTGCGGTACTGGAAAATGTTGGCGAGGGTGACGGCTTGGGCTTCTGGGCCTTCTGAACGGACTGGAAACGGGTTGGCCGTGACGGTTCCTTGGCGCAACAACTGGATGAACCGGGCGATCGTTTCTGAGTCGCCCCCGTTTGTTGGTTCTAAACGCTGCATTCGCCCGTGTATTTCCCAGTAGTGGGCGGCGGTTTCCATTAACTCTCGCAGGGCTGCTAGCCGATCGAACGGCAGGTATCTGTCGTTGACCAGAAATTTCTGGATCGCTCGATCGAGTAGGGCAATTGGACTAGGCAACAGCCGCTCCTGTTGTTGCGATCGCTGTTGTTCAATCCACTCGACAATTTGCTCGTAGGCCCCAGCGGCTCGATGTCCCAGTCTGTCCCACCGAGGAAAGGCTGTAATTGCCAGCAATTGAGGTCGATCGAGATCTGGACAAAAACAGTGATCCGCAATTAAACCTGCTCTCACCGGGTCGATCGATTTGAGATTTGGGATTTGGGATTTTAAATTAAACGTGGGGTTGGAATCTTCCGTATCAGGCAATTCCCGGTGTTTCTGGCTGCCTAAAATTACTAGCATTTCGGCTACTGCGTCTCGATCGACTAAACGGCCTAGTCCAGGATAAACTAACGCTAGCAGAGTCAGCAAAGCTCGAATCTCTGGCGTAGTCGATAGGGGACGCTGATCGTTGAGCGATTCGGCGGCGATACCATCTCGCGCCAGAATTTCGGTTAAAGTGTAACGGGCGATCGCATCCATCCCAGGGGCAACTACGGCGATTTCCTGCGCTTCCACGGCTTTTGACTTCACCGCATCCACAATAATTTCGGCGGTTTCTCGTAGTAATTGAGCGCGGGAAGTTGTTTCGAGCGATCGAACTGATCCGGGCAAACTCAAGCCTAAAGGATAAAAACCATCAGAATTCACTGCCAAATTTACCGCCAAATCTCCAATCTCTGAGGCTAAACCGGCTTTTGCGTTCAAAGTTTCCACCACCAAACAGCGGCTTTCCAGTTGGGCGAGGTATTCCGTGTCAGCGCCCAAACCTAAACGCACTCCTCCATCCCGATTGTAGGAAAAAGCCCCCACTGCACCAGAATCGAGCATTCGATCGAACAAATGGCGACTGATAGCCGGATAATCGTCAACATCATCTGCGATCACAGCTTGATATCGAGAGGCTAATTGCTGCTGGTAAGTGGCATTTGGCAACAAATCCCGCCAGTAGAGTTCGCAAATAATTCCGTAAGTCAGCAGCCCGCGCATCAAGCACCATTCCCGCCACCTTTCGAGCAAATCTCCCATGCTAGTCCATAGGCTATTCGAGCCACCATCCCCTGCAAATCCCTGTTCGAGAATGCTCTTAATCTCTTCTCTCGGCGTACCGCTGACAGCAGCAAGTTGTAATAAGTCTAGAGTTCGACGCACCATTCGGTTTGGACTTACCCCTGTTTGTTGCAAAATCCCTTCGTCTAATTCGCGACGCCAGAGTCTGGCGGCAAGTTCCAATTCTGTTTCAGGTTGGAGACGCAGCGGAAATTGAGCCCTCAAATTCAGTGACTGAACTAGCAGCGGCCAAAATAGCAATACTTCCTGCTCAAAAAAGCCGAAGGGTGTTGTGGAGTGAAAGGCATATTTTCCTTGGGTGGCTACGGCGATGCGATCGGCCAATTCCAGTCGGTTGTCCCCGTTAGCTGCTAAGACTAAAATTGCTGGGGCTGTTTGTCCCGCCCGCCGCCGCCCGGAACGCCATTGGTCTGAAACTGTTGCGGGCAAAGGCTTGACGGTTTTGCTCCACAGGCAGAACTGCTCGACTAAGCGAGCGGTTTTGCCACTGCGGGCGGCTCCGACAATCCAAATTGAATTTTCTGCCGGTGTTCCCAATTCATGTAAATTTGTTACCATACCGTGAATACTTTAATCACTAATGTCTGCTGCCAACTAACGAGCTTTAGCTATGAATACTTCTTTGTGGAACAGGTTTGTAAAATATCTGTACAGCGCCAACCAATGGTATCGAGAAACGCCTGAAAGGGCTCTAGAACAGGCTTATGATGCTGCGCTAGCAATTAAGGCGATCGAAGATGAGCATTTTGGTGGCCAAGGCATCTCCGAGCGATCGGGCGATTACGGACAAAGCACCCTGTCTTACTTTAAATCCGAACTGCAAAAATACCTCAAGGTCATCGAAACTAGGATGGTTGAGTTTAATGCTAGCCGTTCTTTTTTGGAATTGCCCGATCGCGTGGGAGCCAAACCGCAGGCGGGACACAGCGCGGATTATCACCCGCACAGATTAGGTTTAGACATTAAAGATCAATCGTCCCTGGTATTGGAGAAGCTAGAGTTTATTGATGGAATCATCGACAAATATATTAATAATAGTAGATCGACTGCGATCGTTCCGGTTGTCAGTTCGGTAAATATGCAGGTTAAATCTACAAGCAGTTCTCAACCTCGCACAAATAAGGGTTCAGCTAATTCTGATCAAACTACTGGCGAGGTTGACACTAGCTTTGAAGAGGTAAATTTATTACCCCGATCGCTTTTGGGAACTTTGAATCGAATTACTAAAGAATTAGACCCGGAAGCAGAAAAAGACGTAGTTAAAAACTTCCGAAATTCCAAAGTAAAAACAGTCATTTCTCTGAGATTTATTTTACTTTTGATTTTAGTTCCGCTGTTAACAAATCAAATCACCAAAAACTTTGTAGTCGGCCCCGTAGTTGACCATTTCAGAGTCAAGCAAAATGCTCCATTATTCATAAATATCGATCTGGAAGAAGAAGCATTAGAAAAACTAGAGCAATTTGAGCAACACCTCAAATTTAAAACGTTGATTGGCATGGCACCCTCACTTTCTCCAGAAGAAACGGAAAAGAAGATTGCTGAGAAAGCAATTGAGCTTGCGGAGGAATATCGGACTGAAAGTGGTGGGGCTATTAAAAATATCTTTGCCGATTTGATTTCCTTAATGGCTTTTGCCGCCATTATCATCACCAACAAGAGAGAGATTGAGATTTTAAAGTCTTTTATGGACGACGTGGTTTACGGACTTAGCGACAGTGCTAAGGCTTTCATAATTATTTTGTTTACCGATGTGTTTGTCGGATTCCACTCACCGCACGGTTGGGAAATAATTCTCGAAGGTTTATCGAGGCATTTGGGACTACCAGAAAATAGGCAGTTTATATTTCTGTTCATCGCGACGTTTCCAGTTATCTTGGATACAGTATTTAAGTATTGGATATTTCGCTATTTAAACCGGAGTTCGCCTTCTGCGGTTGCAACTTACAAGAATATGAACGAGTAATCTGCTCATATAGCAGTTGACAGTTGACAGCTTGTCCTGAGCCAGTCGAAGGGTTGCATAACGGGAATCAAACCATTGATGCTTGACGGATATCGGCTCTATTCATGAAGTTATTTATGTCCTGACCGATGTGGCGGTTGTTAGATCTAATTCTGTCAAATAACGGTTATTAAGTTTGTAGTGACGACGAAAATAAAAAAATATGAGGACGAAAGTCCTCACTACAAACCTATTAGGGTTATTTGACAGAATTAGATATGGCTCGAATTGCCAATTAGCTAATTCCAACGCTTCTTGCGCTGTCGCTGGTTGGCTACTGACTCCACCAGTCCCAGTGCGAGAAAGTTACTCAGCAGCGACGCATTTCCGTAACTCAGGAAAGGTAGCGGAATTCCTGTCACTGGGGCTAAGCCGATGTTCATCCCAATATTGACGAATACTTGAAAAATTAACATTGACAGTACGCCGATCGCCAGCAATGAACCAAAATTGTCGTTTGCGGTTTGTGCGATCATCACCAAGCGGAAACAAATTATCCAAAACACCACCAGCACCGAAATGCAGCCAATAAAGCCCAATTCTTCGCCGATCGCTGAAAAGATAAAGTCCGTATGCTGTTCGGGAATAAAGTTAAGCTGAGTTTGGGTTCCGTGATTCAATCCCCGGCCGTGGAGTTCTCCGGCCCCGATCGCAATCCGAGATTGAATCAAGTGATATCCGCTGCCTAAAGGGTCTTTCTCAGGGTTTAAAAAGCCCGTCAGGCGCATTTTTTGATAATCCTTCAACACGCCCCAAAAAAGGTGTCCGACGTGTCCCGACACCACATTCACCAGCACAGCAGCGAAAGTCCCCAACCAGGGCCAAGGTAGGCTTCGCCAAGCGATAATCCCCGCAACAACTACCCAAGCGATCCAAATCGGTGTAGACAAGTTGTTTAGGAGAACCGAGATTAGAGGAGAGAACAGCAATATCAGCCAGCCGGGATTGACATTACCCCAGTAAAACATCCCCATTGTGATCGCGCCAAACACTAGCGAAGTACCTAAATTTGGTTCGGCAAAGATCAATCCCCAGGGTACGGCCATAATCGCCAGCATCCTCAACATATCCCGCACCGTGGGGACAGTCTTGTCGTGGAGGAGAGCTGCTAAGGTGATAATCATCCCTACTTTGGCAAATTCTGATGGTTGCAGATAGAAGCCACCAATATTGATCCATCGCTGGGCGCCGAGCCCTGTAGTACCGATAAACCGCACTGCAATCAGCGACAAATTAATTAATATGTAAATCGGCCATTTCCACTGGAGCAGTATTTCGTAGCGACAGCGGGAAATGATGATGGCGAATAACAAACCGACTCCGCCAGTTACCCAGTGCCGCCACCAGTCGATCAGCCCTTGGTTGATTTCGACGCTGCGAATCATGATTCCGCCGAAGATGGTGAGGCCGATGCAAGCGGCAAACAGCCAAGGGTCTGCTTCTTCCCAGGGTTTGAAGATAGATGTCCAGCGGTTTTTGACTTGTATTCTTTGGAACATGAGGATTTTAGATTTTAGATTTTAGATTTTAGATTATCGAGCCGATTTTCGGAAGTTGTGGATATATTTCGGATTCTGAGCCTGCACCTTACTGTGGAAGAGTTGGTGTCAGTATGTCATTTTATTCTGCCATTGGTACGGAGGTTCCGGGCCGTCTGCCACGGGATCGCAGTGCGTGCAGGTATCATTAGCTTACGCACTCCTGCACCAAGAAACCGGGTTTTTCAGTCTGATTTAGGGTTGACATCTGGTGTATTGGGGGCGAAAAGCCGCTTCCTGTCCGCAATTTATACCATTTTGACAAAAGATTGCTAAATAATAGTTGTGTTTGTTTATCAAACCATTGTGATTGGGTGCGTCGCTGTTAAATTGTCGATAGGTAGCTAGGGCTGGTTAGTGGCGACACACCCTACAACTACTGCTGCATTAATGAGTACACACATTGGCTGGATTGAATATTTTTAAAATACCTCGCACGATCGACAAAATTTGATACTCCTGGACGTACAGGTAGTCAAAAATCCTTAGTTAAGGTCACAAATTCTGCTCAAAAACCCAGTTTTTCTGACTTTAATGCGTCCAGGACTCGATTAATCAACCTCAAGCGGGTTCGTAAAGGTATTCAAAACCGTTACCGTCGGGGTCTCTGCCGTAAAAAGACGCTGTACCGTCGCGGTGTTCGTGAATTTGGGTGACGGAAACACCTTCGGATTTAAGCTGTTGGTAGGCGGATTCCATTTCGGTGCGATCGTCAAATACGAACCCAAAATGCGGCCCTGCTTGGTCATAACTCGGACTCAACAGCGCCAATCCGTCCTCTCCTGCTTTCAAATAAGCCCAGTCTGGATCTTTCCAGACTAACTCCATACCCAAATTTCGGTAGAATTCAGCAGATTTTTCTATGTCTTGCACGCAGACGGCTACGTGTCCCAATCGTTTTAGTTTCATGTCTAAATTTTTTATGGTTGTACTTGAGTTTATTGTATCTTTTTTTTGATTTTTTTCTCGATTAATTAGGTATTTTTTCGGGATTTTTTGTGCGAGCTAACTGTACCTTTTCTACTTGCTTGCTGTTTATTGGGCTGAATAGTTGAATGGTGCGATCGAAATTTTCTTGGGTTGGGTTCGGTGTTACCAAGTTATTGTTCTGTCTGGGCTAGTTGATAGCAAGCTTCGGCTCGGTCTAATTTGTCGTTGGCTCGATCGAGTATTTCTAGTGCTGCATGGTGCTGTACGGCTCGGTCTAATTCTCTCCGTTCTCGGTACACTTCTGGCTGTAGATGTGAGTGCTTTGGCTTTGATGCTCCGGGCTACCTCTGCTTGATGCCAGTTTCTCCCAAAAATGCTCCAGACTACCCCTGCTCCAAACCCATACAGAATAAGTCATTTTTCAATTTTTTAATCTCAAATCTCAAACTTATACGCTCGCGAAGCCGAAGTATCTCAAATAATTTCATGCCATCCGTCGCAATTTGTGGTAATCTTTCTGCAATCCACTTTAATGCTCGATCGAGCCTTGTCCAGCTATGCGAATAGGTAAAAATTTACAAAAGTTTCTGCTGTTCACAATAGCATTAGTCTTTGCAGCATCGCTGCTGATTAAAGTTACTAAATTTAACAATTATTTCGGTTTCAACCGCGCCGATACGGACATAAAAGTTATTGCCCTTACCTACGATGACGGCCCTTTTCCTCCCTATACAAATCAGCTTTTAGATATTTTCGATCGCTATCAAATTAAAGCAACTTTTTTTGAAGTCGGTCGCAATATTGAGAAACATCCAGAAATCGTGCCAATGATTGTGGCGAGGGGAAATGAGTTGGGAAATCATTCCTACTCTCACAAAGATATGATGTTTAAACCACAGCAGCATTTGCTTTCTGAGATTGAAAAAACTGACAAACTTTTGCAGAAAAATGGGGTGAAGCAGGACAGTATTAATTTTCGGCCGCCTTGGGGACGGAGATTTATAGGTTTGTCTTATATGGTTTCCCAAATGCACAAAAAATTGATTATGTGGGATGTGGATTCTCAAGATTATGAGAAAACACACTCGGTACAGGATATCGCAAATCAGGTGATTAACAATGTACGATCGGGTTCGATTGTGGTGATGCACGACGGTGGGGGCGATCGCTCAAAAACTGTTGCAGCAACGGAGATAATTGTCAAGACTTTGCAGTCAAAAGGTTACGAATTTAAAACTGTTTCTGAGTTGTTGAAAAATCAATAAAGTTCTGAGGACTCACATCCTGTTCAGTAAAATACGCTCTATAGTTTGTAGTGAGGAATGCGAGTCCGCTCTTGTTTTTGTAGCTGATACTATAGATATCTTGCAAAAGTCCTTTTAATCAAATTTTGGAACTGGCTCTCCGGCCCGTTTTTACCTATTTTTGCAATAAATTTTATGTTCCACTAATAACCGCTAAAAAAGGTTCGTAGTGAGGAATGCGAGTCCGCTGAAAAAGAAGGATTTCAGTCCTCACTACGAACCTTTTTTTATGACTAAAGTCCTGACTGTGAACCTTTTTTTGTAAACGGTTTTTTTAGAGATAGTTTGCCACGTAGTTAGCAATTTTATGGCTGCCACCTGCTGGGCCCATTCTTTCTAAACCATTTTTAATGCAATTTGCTAAATATTTATCATCTTGCAAAGTGCGATCGACGGCTTTAGCAGCTTCTTTGAGAATATCAGGATTTGCTGGTTCTGTGCCAATCACCTGCACGGAATCGCCTAACAGCCGATTTTGAGCCTCCGCAAACCGATAGGTAAATGACGGGCCGTTACCGGGTATTGTAATTACAGGTTTTCCTAAGCCTACAGCTTGTTCGATCGCACTTCCTGTCATCCCAATTACTAAATTAGACTGCTGCAAAATGTCGGCGAAAGCATCAGAGTAGCAAATTACTTCAACTGTTGCTGCTTTTTCGCTACCCTGCTGTTTGATTTCTTGATAAATTAACTTGCCTTCTCGGTGCAACCATCCCGATTTTGCCGCAATATCATCTAATTCCAGCATCAAACTCGGAACTAAAGCAGCCCGAAACTGCACTGGTAAAGTAGAGTTGGCAGCAATTTCTTTGACCAGTTTTAGCAGCAAAATGAGGTTGTCGTTGGCTTCCGGGAGGCGTGAACCGGGTAGAAGCGCGATCGTCCGAACTCCAGCCTTTAACTCTAAATTTTTGCCCGTAGCATTGAGGTTGTCCATGACAGGATTGCCGACAAATATGGCTTTCTCGAAACCCTGTTGGTTTAAGTCCGCAGCAGTCAAAGCGTCTCTAGTGAAAATAGCTAGACATTGCTCGGAGGAAAGCAAATAATTCAATAGGAAACCTAAATCGGCTAGCCCTTCGTAATAAGTAGAATGAGCTGACATAAAAATTATATAGGGCCGGCCTGTGGCATGGGCGAACCCCGCCGCGATAATATCCCCAGTTGTTACCACCAAATCGCAGTGCTGCGAATGCGTCAAAGCAGCCCGCAATTGCTGGAAAGTTAAACGAACTAGGCCCGCCCTCACATCTTTGAGGAAAAACAGGGGATTCATGTAAAAAACTCCCCCAGATGGCATGGGACTGGTGGGCCCGATAATTGGTATGGTCGATCGACTGTAAGCAGCGCCGTCACCTACAATCGGCATAGCTGAAACATCAATATCTGGCGCCGATGCTCTCAAAGCATGGACAATTTGACAGTTAATCGCGTCTTCTCCGTGGCCGTTGCTGAGGAAAAGTATCTCTTTGGATTTCATAAAATCAGAATTAGTGCCGAACTTTTTTTAACACACTCGCGCGATCGCTACCCTCAAGCAGGCTACGATTTTGTTAATCTAATTGAAATACATTGTGGAAGTGAAACAGCGTGAATATTGAAATTGGGCGGGGCAAAAGCGCCCGCAGAGCTTACGGCATAGATGAAATCGCGCTCGTACCGGGACTGCGTACCCTAGATCCGAGTTTGGCAGATACCAAGTGGCAGATTGGTGGGATCGATCGAGAAATTCCGATCATCGCCAGCGCTATGGATGGAGTCGTCGATGTGCGGATGGCCATTTTGCTGTCGGAATTGGGAGCAATGGGCGTGCTCAACTTAGAAGGAGTTCAAACCCGCTATGCCGACCCCAAACCCATTTTAGAGCGCATCGCTTCTGTTGGGAACCACGAATTTGTGTCCCTGATGCAGCAACTCTATGCCGAACCGATCAAGCCAGAATTAATCGAGCTGAGAATTAAAGAAATTAAAGCCGGAGGAGGGATTGCCGCTGTCAGCGGTACACCAGCCGGCGCGAGTAAATACGGATTAACAGTTGCTAAATCGGGAGCCGATATATTTTTTGTACAAGCAACTGTAGTCTCGACAGCTTTTCTTTCCCCTGAATCCATCACGTCTTTAGACTTGACCCAATTCTGTCGAGAGATGCCAATACCAGTAATTTTGGGCAACTGCGTCACCTACGAAGTCGCCATGAATTTAATGAAAACTGGCGCCGCAGGCATTCTCGTGGGCATCGGGCCAGGGGCTGCTTGCACGTCTAGGGGCGTATTGGGTGTCGGCGTTCCCCAAGCGACAGCGGTAGCAGACTGCGCCGCCGCGCGGGACGACTATTATCGCGAAACTGGCAAATATGTGTCGGTGATTGCTGACGGCGGTTTAATTACCGGCGGCGATATCTGCAAGTGTATTGCCTGCGGTGCCGATGGAGTGATGATTGGTTCACCGTTTGCTAGGGCTGCTGAAGCTCCAGGCCGGGGCTTCCACTGGGGGATGGCGACTCCGAGCCCGGTTTTGCCACGAGGCACTCGGATTCGTGTGGGGACTACTGGTACTGTGGAGCAAATTTTGCGGGGGCCGGCTCTTCTAGATGACGGCACGCACAACTTGCTTGGAGCTCTCAAAACTAGCATGGGCACTCTGGGCGCTAAGGATATTAAGGAGATGCAGCAAGTGGAAGTGGTGATTGCTCCTTCTCTGTTGACTGAGGGTAAAGTCTATCAAAAAGCTCAGCAGTTAGGCATGGGCAAGTAGATTTATCGATCGAATACCAGGATACCTTGACAAAATTTGTGCGATCGTCTCGAAATTTACAGAATTTTGTGGAATTATCGAGAAGGAGATGTCAGAATAGAAGAAGCGGAGACACAAGTTTCCGTTCACTCCTCACACCACACTCCGCCCGGACTACTGTTCGGGCGGTTCCTTTTTTACCGGAAATTTTAGCTCTTGCTTACTAGGTACAGGGCTGAGGCTGTTTGATCCGGAGAGTGGCAGAGGGGAGAATTTTTATGCTGCCGAATGCCTTCTTCCCTGTTTTTACCCGAAAAAGTTGGTTTAAAGCCGGAACCCCTAAAGGCGAGAAATTAAAATCAGACTATTCATTACTCCAATCCTCGGACTTCTTTTGTCAAGTGCTGTCAACCCAACGACTGCGCGAGCGAACAAGCTGTCAACTGTCAACTGAACCGCTGAAGCCGTTATAGCCATCTTCCCTCTTCCTTCTTCCCTCTTCCTTCTTCCTTCGGAACCCTTCAGAAGCCTGCTCTGAAAATCGTTGACGCAAATGGTTACACTTTTTGCTAAACTTGTTAACCAAGAAATAGTATTTACAAGGATGGCTAGGGATGTCAGCAGCCGCGCAAGTAACCGACTCTACCTTTAAGCAGGAAGTGCTCGATAGCGAAGTTCCAGTTCTAGTGGATTTTTGGGCTCCCTGGTGTGGGCCCTGTCGGATGGTGGCGCCCGTCGTAGAGGAAATCGCCCAGCAATATGAAGGGCAGGTGAAGGTAGTAAAAGTTAATACCGACGAAAATCCTAACGTCGCCAGCCAATACGGTATCCGCAGCATTCCGACGCTGATGATATTTAAGGGAGGTCAGCGGGTTGATATGGTGGTTGGAGCAGTTCCGAAAACTACTCTGGCCAACACTCTGGAAAAGTACATTTAACTGAACTGCGAGCAGTTTCGCGCTGTTTTTTTTGGCAGCGAAAGCTAACTTCCTTCAAAACTGGGGCAAAGCTACTAGAAAAGTTATTAGCTGCTAGCAGCGCAATTTGCTGGTGGCTATTGGCTGATAAATGTGGCTTGCCCCCTTAATTTTGATGATCCGACAAATTGTTACCGTTACGGAAAAATTCATGCTTCCTTCTGGTCAAGGTTTTGAGTCCCTCCAAGCTGATGCGATCGACTTAATCGATCGCCTGCCAATGTTAAAGCACTCTGAGTGGATCGAACGATCGCTCTCGACTTTAGTGCAAATGGCAGGAGAGGAACTCGATCGCCTTGACTGGAAAATTATCTCGTCGTCTCTGCGAGATATGGAAAAGGCTTTTCAGATGTTTTATCCTTACCGCCACGTTCGCAAAATTGTAATTTTTGGTTCGGCGAGAGTGTCGCCGACATCAGCGGAATATTTGATGGCCCGAGACTTTGGGCGGGCGATTACCCAGCAGGGATTTATGGTGATTACTGGCGGCGGGGGCGGAATCATGCAAGCGGGGAACGAGGGGGCGACTGCTGAACGTTCTTTTGGGCTGAACATTCAGTTACCTTTCGAGCAGGGTTCTAATCCTTTCATTGCGGGCGATCGCAAATTGCTCAATTTTAAATATTTTTTCACTCGCAAGTTATTTTTTCTCCGGGAAAGCGATGCTTTGGCTCTGTTTCCGGGCGGTTTCGGCACTCTGGATGAGGCTTTTGAGTGTCTGACTTTGATTCAAACTGGCAAGTTCGGGCCTGCTCCTGTGGTATTGATCGATCGACCGGGAGGCGATTATTGGCACGATTGGAATACTTTTGTGCAAAAACAATTGCGGGGCCGGGGTTTGATTTCTGCTGACGATCGCAGTCTATACACGATTACAGACGATGTAAATGTCGCTTGTGAGGCGATCGCGAGTTTTTATCTGGTTTATCACTCCTGTCGCTACGTGGATGGAAAACTGGTACTTCGATTGAAGTCTCAACTTTCTGATGAGAATGTCGATCGGCTAAATGCTGATTTTAGCGATATTGTTGTCACCGGAAAAATCGCAAAAAGTCCAGCTTTGCCTCCAGAAATAGGAGATCCAACTTTCGAGCTGCCGCGCCTGACTTTACATTTCAACCAACGGAATTTTGGGCGGCTTTATCAGCTAATTGCTGCTATTAATCAGATGGGTTCAGCTTCGCCAACGGCGGCGCATCCAGAACAAAAGTAGCCAGTTGTCAGTTGTCAGTTGTCAGTTGATAGTTGATAGTTGATATGGGTGAGATTGGAAAGAAGTTTGACAACCTGTCTTTTGACAAAAGCGATCGACTGAGATAAATTTTTGTATAAAGTCAAGAAAAAAGCGGGCAATAGCCAAAGCAAATATTGTTAATATCTCGATCGCCTTATTTGGAAAAAAACCAGCAAAATGCTAGACCTGCTGCTAATTAGCACTTTGGGATTTCTCGGCAGTTTCGGGCACTGCGCGGGAATGTGCGGCCCGCTGACAGTAGCCTTTTCTCTCTCCAATTCCCGCAACGAAAAATTAGCTACTTTCCGCTTTCATTTACTGCTGAATTTAGGGAGAATTGCTGCTTACGCTGTGGTTGGTGCCGCCATTGGCGGACTGGGCTCGGTGTTAATTGCTGGCGGACAAATGGCTGGTACCGGTAGCGGATTGCGGCGGGCGATCGCACTTCTGACAGGTACAATGCTGGTTTGGTTCGGAGTAGTCCAAATCAAACCGGGCTTACTACCGCGATTACCACTGTTGCACCCAATGTCGCACGATCGAGTCGCACAAGCAATGAACAAACTTTCGGCGCACCAAAACTGGTGGGTACCAGCAGCTTTGGGTTTGCTTTGGGGTTTAATTCCCTGCGGTTTTCTGTACGCCGCCCAGATTAAAGCCGCAGAAACGGGAAATCCGATTTTAGGTGCCGCGACGATGTTGGCTTTTGGACTGGGAACCCTACCAACCATGCTGGGAGTGGGTTTTTTTGCCGGCAGATTGAGCGCTGACAGGCAAAGTCAACTGTTTCGGATGGGCGGGTGGGTGACAATTGCGATCGGGATTCTTACCTTGCTGCGAACCGATGAAATGGTCGATTTTACAGGCCACGCAGCGCTGCTGTGCTTGATTTTAGCACTGTTGGCGCGTCCGGTTAGCAAGTTTTTTCCACAACTGCTGCGTTACCGGCGCGCTTTGGGTTTAGGTGCGATCGCGATCGGCCTTGCCCATACCTTTCATATGTTGGATCATACGCTGAAGTGGAATTTTGACGCTGTATCTTTCATGGTGCCCCAGCATCAGTTCGGAATGGTAGCTGGGATGCTGTCGCTGCTGTTGATGGTACCTGCAGCGGTAACAAGTTGCGATCGCCTTCAACATTATTTAGGCAAACTGTGGCGGCGAATTCACCTGTTAACCGTTCCCGCTTTTTTGCTGTCCGCCATCCACGCAGCCCTCATCGGTTCCCACTATCTCGGCGGCTTTGAATGGAAATTGCACAATCAACTGCTGACCGCCGTTTTAACCGTAGTTGCGGTATTAGTGATGTTTGTGCGATCGCGCTTATTTTGGTCAATTTTATCACTGGAGAAGTTCTATGTTTCGCCGGTCAAACAAAAGTAAAACTTTAGGATTATTAGTTTTTTGTGGATTGTTAGTCCAAGCCACAATTCCCACAGCGCCACAATTTAACTCAATCGCAGTTTTCGCCCACGAAGTCGAAGTTTCCGGCGATGTTGCTGCTACCTTTCACCTCGAACCAAACCACAATCCCCGCGCCGGAGAAACCGCGAGAGTTTGGTTTGCCCTGACTCGCGGGGGCGGTGAAATTATTCCCCTAGAGCAGTGTAACTGCAAATTAGCGGTTTATCCAAAACAGCACAAAGAGGGGGATAAGCCCCTGATGCAACCGCCTCTCAAAGCCATATCTGCGGAGAAATATCAAGGCATTCCAGGCGCTGACATCGTATTTCCCAAAGCTGGTATTTACGAACTTGAATTGAGAGGAACAGCCAAAAACAAAGCTAATTTTAAACCATTTGAATTTAATTATACTGTCACAGTTCGCTAAGATCATCTTTCCATCACCGAACATAAATCTTGTAGGGGCGGATTCACCGACAATAAATGCCTAAAACAGACAAACTCCTAAACCCGCCCCACCCAACTCTCTTTCTCTGCGCTCTCTGCGCTCTCTGCGGTTAAATCATTCCGATCAAATCTGTATAAAACCTTAAAAATTGCCAACTCTACCAAATGTCACAAATTTTTACACTACATTATAACCAGTGTCAATTCTGGAAATTGTTCAAACTAACCACTATTGAACTGACTAAAGGATATAACAATGGATATCTTATCTAACACCGTTGCCTTATCGCGGATGCAATTTGCGCTAACGGCAATATTCCATATGCTGTGGCCAGTTCTGACTACAGGAATGGGGATTTATCTGGTAATTGTAGAAGGAATGTGGCTGAAAACTCGCAATCCTGACTACTACCATCACGCTCGTTTTTGGTCTAAACTCTACGTCCTCAACTTTGGTATTGGAGTAGCTTCAGGAATTCCGATGGAATTTCAATTTGGCACGAATTGGGCACCATTTTCGGAAGCTGTTGGTGACTTTTTTGGCAGTATTTTGGGATTTGAAGCTTCAATGGCATTTATGCTAGAAGCCGGCTTTTTAGGAATTATGCTATTCGGTTGGGATCGCGTTCACCCGATCGTCCATTATTTCGCTACAATCATGGTAGCCTTCGGCGCAAACCTTTCCACAGTCTGGATTTTAGTCGCTAACTCTTGGCTGCAAACTCCGGCGGGCGGAGAAATGGTCAATGGCAAATTTATTGTCAGCGATTACTTTCAAGCAATTATGAACCCCTTCGCATTAAACAGCATTCTCCATATGTTTTTTGCGACGTTAGAAACTTCGCTGTTTGTAATTGGTGGCATTAGCGCTTGGTACATTCTCAACAAGCGCAACCAAGCGTTTTTTTCCAAATCATTAAAAATTGCGATCGCCACAGCAATCGCCGTTGCACCTTTGCAGATATTCATCGGACATTTAAGCGCCGAACAAGTTTATCGCTATCAACCCACTAAATTAGCTGCGATTGAAGCTAAGTGGGAAACCTCCCCAGCCGGAGAGTCAGCCGATTGGACTTTAATGGCTTTACCTAACGAAAAAGCTCAAAAAAATGACTGGGAAATTAAAATTCCCAATGGCTTAGGGTACGTTCTGGAATTCAAAGAAAAACTATCCGAACCAGTTCTCGGATTAAAAGAATGGAAGCCCGAAGATAGACCCCGGATGGTGGGTTTAATCTACTATTCTTTCCGCATCATGTCCGGGATTGGATTCTTTTTTCTAGGATTGATGTTATTCAGTATAATTCAGTGGATGCGAGGCAAACTTGCTGATGAAAATATCAGTAGTCAAACTTGGCTTATGCGCGCTTGGGTATTAGCTGCGCCGCTGGGATATATTGCTGTAGAATCGGGTTGGATAGTGCGCTGTGTCGGCAGACAACCGTGGGTTTTATACGGGCAAATTCGCACTGCTGATGGTGTATCGGCCATCCCCGCTAGCAATGTTTTAACTTCCCTCATCTGCTTTGCCGTTATCTACAGCTTTTTGTTTATTTGTGCGATGTATTTCGGCAGCAGAATTATCCGCAAAGGGCCGAATTTAACTCTGCCTGTGCCGGGATTAGAGAATGAACCTGCCATCGAAACTCAACCCGCAGAACACATTCCCAATCAACGTCCAGCAGAAGCACAACAATAGGAGATTTTATGCAAGGTTTGGAGCATTTTCTCCCGCAAGTTTGGTTTGTAATCTTGGCTCTATTTCTACTCCTTTACGTCATGCTAGACGGTTTTGACTTGGGAGTTGGAATCTTGTCTCTGACTGCTGACGATGAAGAACGCAGGAGCATTTTAATGACCAGTCTGGGCAACGTTTGGGATGCTAACGAAACTTGGCTGGTTTTAATGGGAGGCGCTTTATTTGGGGCATTTCCCCTCGCTTACGGCACAATTTTGACTGCTTTGTACATACCGATTTGTATGATGCTTTTCGGCCTGATTTTTAGGGCTGTCGCCTTTGAATTTCGGGAGCATTCCAACCGGAAAAAATTTTGGAATTATGCTTTTGGGGCTGGCAGTTTTTTAGCATCTTTAGCTCAAGGATTCGCCCTCGGTGCGGTGCTCGAAGGCATTGCGGTTGACGAAGCGGGTCACTTTATCGGTACTACTTGGGATTGGCTGGATTGGCGATCGATCTTGGTGGCTTTGACGCTGGTTCAAGGCTATGTTTTGATCGGTTCCACCTATCTAATTATGAAGACTGACGGAGAACTGCAAACAAATCACTATCGCACTGCTAAAATTGCAGCCGTGACGACTTTAATCGGAGCAGTTTTAATTACAATCGCCACTCCGATTTTTTACGAAAGTACGAGGGCGAGGTTGTTTGAAAAACCCCTAGTTTATGTATTTGTGGCGATTCCTTTGCTAGGGGCGCTGCTGGTGGGAATGCTGCTAAAAAGTTTGGCAAAAAAAGAAGAACGAACGCCGTTTGTGTGGACAATCTTGATTTTTTTGCTGACTTTTATCGGTTTGGGATTAATTGTTTTTCCCTACATTATCCCGACCAAAATTACGATTTACCAAGCCGCCGCAGCGCCCAGCGCCCTGGTGTTTATGATTGTGTTCATTGGCTTTCTCATCCCGATTATGATTTTTTACAACATCTACAATTACATTGTATTTCGGGGTAAGGTTACTGGCGGCTACGGCGAATAAAATAGGTTCGTAGTGAGGACGACCGTCCTTCTAAATTTCTAAGGACTAAAGTCCTCACTACGAACGAATGGGTCGCTAAAAGCAGGATTTTTGATAAATTCTTCATCGGTTAAACTGTGCAGGAAAGCCAACAAATCGCGCTGTTCTTGCACGTTCAGTTTGAACCCAGAAACAAAATTGCTTTTCAGCGGATTTTCGCTACCTATTCCCGCAAATTCTCCTTTTTTAATAGTTCTGCCGCCCGCTTTGTAGTGGCCAATAACTTCGGGCAAGGTTTTGATACTTCCGTCGTGCATATAAGGTGCTGTCAAAGCAATATTTCGCAGGGTTGGTGCTTTGAATTTGCCCATGTCTGAGGGCTCACTGGTGATTTCGTAGACTCCAGTATTGTTGGGCGGATAAGCACCTTTTCCGTCAATATTGTACAATCCTGTATTGTGAAAGGCTATTTCTTTGAAAGCTAGGCGATCGTGCATGATAGAATCTGAGAAATTTAGCCCGCCGTGGCAGTGAAAGCATTCTAAATGTTCGCTGTTAAATAATTCTTCGCCCCGCTTGGCTGAGGCTGAAATTGCGCGGGAGTCGCCGTTGTAGCGATATCTGTCGTAGGGAGAACTGAGGGAAATTAAAGTGCGCTCAAAAGAGGCGATCGCCTTTGCTAAGTTACTAATATTAATAGGATTGGGTTGTTGACTAAAAGCAGCAGCAAACATTTTTTGGTATTGGGAATCAGATTCTAACATTAGCAAAAGTTCCTCCTCTTTACCCACCATTCCCATTTCTACGGGATGTTCGCCAAACAAAGGTACTAATAGCTGAGATTCGAGTTGATTTTGTAGCGGGTTAGCCCAAGTAAGCACGGAATTGTAGCCAATGTTGGCTAAACTCATAGCATTGCGCGGATGTTTTTCTCCGGTTGCGCCGACTCCTAATGTTTTTCCGTCGGTGAAAGCTTTGGCTTGAATGTGACAGGAAGCGCAGGAAAATTCACCGGTAACTGACAGTCGTTTTTCGTAGAAAAGATGCCTTCCTAATTCGACTTTTTCTTGGCTAATTGGGTTGTCGGCTGGTACAATTGGTTTTGGTATCCCAGGGGAAATATTCCAATCGTAAGTAAGAGCAGGTGGATTTGCTAAACTGGAATTTGTGGAAGATAATACTGCACTCAAACTCATTGCTAGGAAGCATGATAAAGTGCAGATAATAGTCAAGTTTGATAATTTTTTCCACTTCATTTGATGTTTTGTAGGTAGCCGGCGGTTTGATAATTACATAGAGATTGAGGTGCGAGGTAAATAGAGGCAGAGCCTCCGGATCTGCATTACCAGGCAGAGCCTGGTAACGAGCAATGTATAAGCCTAGATAGAGATAAAAGCGCCCCCACGACTGCTATACAAAGATGCTGCGTCAGTGCTATTACTTAACTTGAAAGAAAGTTTGTCCTGCAGCAGGTTTGTCTCCAAATGGCAAACCCAAATTGGTCATAATTCCGGCGCAGTCGCCGTCATTTGGTTCTGACATACATCCGGGCGGAGTATTGGGTTGATTTACTGCTAAATTAGTTTGAGAAACTAGGGGTTTGAGGTCGGCAATAACTGTATTTTGTGTGGTATCGAAGTTGCCAAATATTACTTTGGATGTGTTAGGATTGGCACAAGTAATCGGCTTTTGATTGTTGCCTTCAGCTTTGCATCCCGTGCTGCCTAAATGAATCATAAAACCCTGCAATCCGCCACCGTGACTGCCGCCGTGATTGCCTGCGTTGTGAGCAATTGGGCTACTTTCTATGCCTGATTTGCTGTCGGGCTTTTGGTCAACCATTTGATTTTTTATGTCAATTCTCAGAAATTTGTAGCCGCCGCGCCAGTTCCACCACAGCGAGGTTAAATTGAGCGGAGAAGGTGCTAGACTTGCATCTTCGTGATTGAGGTTAGAAGGCACGCCGAGGGTGAATTGCAGACCTTTGTAGCTGCCTTTGGGTATTGTGCCGATTAGCCGATCGCGAATTTCGACTGTTCCGTTAGCGCAAGCAGCGGATTTGTTCTCAAAATCTAGTAAAGCGACGTTTTGATGCTGCCATTTGCCGTCTTGTTTGAGAGTCAGCGGTACAGCTTTGCCGCTAGCGTCAATTAATGCAGCATCGGATACATAAAAGCGGAAATCTGTAGGGGTAACGGTAGCAGCCGATGTACCTAAATTGCTGTAGCTTTCGCCACAGTTAAATGGTTTTTCGCCTACCATCGCGTTAAATTTAATTTCAATTTCTTGAGTTTCTGCGGCTGTAGCTTGATGTCTGTCAATGGCTGAATAGCTGCACAGCATAGCGATACCTGCGGCTGTTGAGGCGAGAATTAGTTGTTTTTTCACTTAGAGACAATTAAAATACTAAATTTGGTAATTGCCGCATAATTTTTACACTTGTTTGTTTGAATTGTCAAATGACGGCTTGTCAAACTTGTCAATAGCCAAATGTATGATTAAGGCTTTCTAAAGAAACAGTCGAGCAAAATCCTCGGTGATGTATTGTTGATAGATAATTACTCATATCTCTAAAATCTAAAATCTAAAATCTAAAATTACATGAATCCTCTGCCGAATTATCGCCCCAAGCAACTTTCTCTCGGCCCTTTGGAGGCTGAGATTTTAAATATAGTTTGGGAGCTAGAAATTGCTACAGTCAAAGAGGTACACGATCGCATTTTAGCCGATCCAGACCGCGAATTAGCCTATGCTTCAGTCACAACAGTGCTGCGGCGCTTGACGGAGAAGGGTTGGCTGGCCTGCGACAAAACAGAACGGACGTTCGTTTGGCGACCTTTAGTTTCTTGCGAAGAAGCCCGATCGCTATTTGCTTACGATCGCTTGCAGAAGTTTCTAGCAGTTGGCAATCCCGATATTGTAGCAGCATTTGCTGACAGCCTCGACCAAGCAACAGTCGAACAATTACAAGAAATTTCCCTTCGCATTCAAGCTGTCCGCCAAGCCCGGGAGGAGCAAAAATAATGCACTTAATTCTGATTGTTACTGCGTTGGTTGCGGCTTGCTGTTTGAGAATTAGATGGTCTGTTCCTCAAGGAAATTGGGCCAGTCGCTGGCAGCGATCGCTCTTATTTTTCTTGTTTCCACCGCTGCTGTTGCTGGCGACAGCTATAGCAGTTGTTTTTATGGGAACTCAGGGACAAATGGTAAGATTGTGGGACGGATGGTTTAGCTATTTACTAGCTGTAACTTTTTTAAGCCTAGCTACAATTTTGTGGATCAAGCTAGCCACAGATGGCTATCTATTTTTAAAGCAAATTCGCACTTTTCCTCAGAAAAAAATAGCCGGAATCAATGTCAGAATTATCAACACGCCAGCTTTTTTTTCTGCGATCATTGGTTTTTGGAAAACAGAATTTACACTAAGTACCGGATTGTTAAAAAACCTAGATTCAGCTCACCTGCAAGCAGTAATTGCTCACGAACAAGCGCACTACTATTATCGCGATACGTTCTGGTTTTTCTGGTTGGGATGGCTGCGAAAAATTACTGTTTGGCTGCCGAATACGCAAGCTTTGTGGGAAGAGTTATTAACGCTGCGCGAATTGCGGGCTGATGCTAAGGCGGCGGCGGGAGTGGATGGTTTATTGTTAGCAGAAGCTTTGCTATTAGTGGCGAGTTATCCACACCGAAATTTTGATGTAGATTGCGTGGTTGGTGCTGTCGGTTCACAAAATAGATTGGGAGAGAGAATAGAGGCGCTGTTAGCAGAACCTGAATTAGTTTTAAAGGTGAATAAATGGTTTTTTGCTTGGTTGATTTTAACGCTTTTGCCTTTGTTAACTGTGCCGTTTCACAGTTAATTGAAGTGGCGAGTATCGAAGAAATAACTGGTTTCCATGCGCTGACATTTTTGAGCTAATGTCACTAGCTGCATTGCCTCGGCACAGGATTGGGTGGGCTTTTCCTCGCCTGATATTCACAAAGGAAGCTCGATCGCAAATTCCGTACCCTCACCCAAAACCGAACTGCAAGTCAAGGTTCCACCGTGTTTTTCAACAATAATTCGGTAGCTGATAGATAACCCTAAACCGGTGCCTTTTCCTAGGGGTTTTGTGGTAAAAAACGGGTCAAATAATTGGCTACGAACGTCTTCTGTCATGCCTAGCGCATTGTCGGCAATTTTGATGCAAATACTATTTTCGTTAAGGGCTTCGGTGCGAATGCTAATAGTTGGTGTCCAGTCGCTGTCGCCCGATCGCCTTTTTTTGTTGCAAGCATCTTCTAGCGCGTCAATACTGTTGCTCGCCAGATTCATAAATACCTGATTTAGCTGACCTGAATAACATTCAATTAATGGCAGTTGACCGTAATTTTTAATTATTGTGATTTCAGGATATTCGGATCTGGCTCGCAGTTTGTTATGCAAAATTATCAGCGTGTTATCTATCCCTTCGTGAATGTTTGCTGGCTTCTTTACCGAATCGTCTAAACGCGAAAAGTTTCGCAAACTCAAAACTATTTCCCGAATCCGATCAGAGCCTATTTTCATTGAAGATAATATTTTTAGTAAATCTTCTCTCAGAAATTCTAAATCGATGTTTTCAATATATTTTTTAACTTCTACCGTTGGCTGAGGATAATGTGTTTGATAAAGTTCCACAAGCTGCAACAAGTCTTTCATGTATTGGGTGGCGTAGGAAATATTGCCGTAGATAAAACTGACTGGGTTGTTGATTTCGTGAGCCACTCCCGCTACCATTTGACCGAGACTTGACATTTTTTCGGTATGAATTAGGTGAGATTGGGTTTCTCGGAGTTCTTTGAGAGCGATTTCTAGCTGTTGGGCTCTGTTGTTGGCGATCGCCTCAGACAGCCGCAAAGCATCCTCGGCTGCTTTGCGCTCTGTGATGTCAAAAATAGCGCCGTTGAGGGATATAACTTGACCTGCTGGGGTGAAAATGGCTTGACCTTTTTCTGCAACCCACCGCACATTTCCGTCGCTGTGAATTAGGCGATATTCGATCGCGTAAGGCTGCTTTGTCTTAATCGCGCGATCGATTAATTGATTGATCGCCTCCGCATCATCGGGATGAACTATACTAGAAAAAGCCTGCACCGGTTGAATCATAAAGTTAGCTGCGGGGTAGCCGGAAATAGCTTCTATGCCGCTGCTGATAAACGTTAGGCTCGATCGCCCTGCCGCACAGCAACGATAAACTGCGCCGGGAATGTTAGAAACTAAGGATCTAAATTCTTCTTCTCTTTCTCGCAAAGCTTCCTCAATCCGCTTGCGATCGCTAATGTCGCGAGCAAAGGCGCACTGATATTCTTTACCGTTAAATTCCAAATGGTCGATCGTAATTTCCACCGGAAAAATGCGACCGTACTTAGTGAGGTGGTGAACTTCAATATTAACAGAACCGCACCTTTTTAAGACTTTCCAGTGCAAATTCCAAGCAGTTTCGGGAAAATCGGGATTGATGTCATGTACAGTTAGAGCGAGCAATTCTGCAGCAGAATATCCCAAGGAAGAGCAAGCCGCGTCGTTGACGTATACAAATTTACCATCCGCTCCGATCCAGAATACCGCATCTGCCGATCGGTCGATCGCAAATTGAGCCAACTGCCACTTTTCCTCAACCCGGTGGCGATCGGCAATTTCTTTTTCTAACTGTTCGTTAAGCGAATTAACAATGGTTTCAGAATCCACAAATACGAGGGATTCTTGGGCAAATTCTTCTGTCTGAATATCTCGATTTTCGTAATTTTCTTCTACTTCTTTGAACTGCATTTTTGGTATTTTTTTTGTTTTATTTAAGGTGAATTGAGTCAGTGCTTTCGGCATCAGAGCGATCGCCGCTGCGGCTAACAGTAAAACAATCACAACAGTTGTAGCTTTGAGAGTTACAGACAGCCAATAAATAGAATGCCAAAGCATCCAAACTTGCATCAATTGAGCAGCGCCGCAGGCAAAAAGACCAACAGCAAACAGCCATTCAATCTTGCTGCGATCACCTTGGCGCGTAAAATAGACTAAAGATAGCGCCACAGAGCAGTAAGCCAGAGCCGTCAGCGAGTCAAAAACAGCATACAGTCGCAACTCCCGCAGCGCGTCACAGCCGACTGCGGAAGATACAGGAAGTGTGGAAAAAAAAATTGTTAATTGTTCTTGCATAAAGTTCAAGAAAATGTATCTGTACCAATGCAAATCCGCTCAAATACAATTATTTGATTTTTGGGAGTGAAATATTGAGATAATTATATACTTTTTCGAGTTAGTGTGAAACAACACTTCGGATAGTTTTTGGATATCCCACCATATAATCATGGTTTCGGGGCGCTTTAGGCACAGGATATGCGTGCATAAAAATCAAGGTTTTCATACTGCGAGCTAAAAACTTAGTTGGCTGATGCGCGCTGAATTCAGAAACCCGGTTTCTTCGTATATTTCTCGCTATCAAACGTAAATTGTGTAGAAACCGGGTTTTTCGCCCCCGCGCTTCAACAGCAAACATAAAACAGCAAACAGTAAACAATAGTCCCCGCGAATTCCCGACAGCACTGGGAGCATCTGGTGTTTTGCAAAAAGCCTTTTTTTATTATAGTGCGATCGTCCTCGAAGAGCGAGTACAATACGCGAGCAGGGGCGATCGCACTATAAAGGCAAAACTGAGATGCTCCCGACAGCACTTATTAGAAAAAAGCATTTTTTCTAAGCCAGAAATGCGGGAGGATCCCGGTTTTGCAAATATATCCGTAGGGGCGAAGCATTCCGGTCATAAATCTCTGCTTTTAACCAATAAATTATCTGCCGGAATGCTTCGCCCCTACAAAATTGGGATGCTCCCAGAAATGCTCCCAACTAGCGGACTTTTAAGGCAGCAAAAAATGAAATTTTTGCGCTAAATAATCCACAATTAATTAAGCGCCTCCAAGCACCCACTGCACCAAAGTCCGAACTCCAAAACCTGTAGCTCCGGGGCCGTTGTAGCCGTTTGCTTTTTCGATCCAAACCGGGCCGGCAATATCTAAATGCGCCCAAGGAGTATCCTTGACAAACTGCTTCAAGAATAGCGCCGCTGTAATCGCACCGCCGGGACGGGGGCCTGTGTTTTTCATGTCAGCGTGCAATGCTTTTAAGCCATCAAAATACTTCTCTTCCATCGGCATTCGCCAAAACTTTTCGCCTGCCAATTCTGAGGCGGCGACTATTTCGGCGGCGACGCTATCTTGAGGACTCCACAAACCAGCTATATCGTCGCCTAATGCAATTACGCAAGCGCCTGTCAGAGTTGCTAAATCGACAATTGCATCAAGTCCCAATTTATCAGCAAATACCAAAGCGTCAGCCAGGGTTAAACGCCCTTCTGCGTCGGTATTGTTGACTTCAATTGTTTTGCCGTTGGAAGCTGTGAGGATGTCTCCAGGGCGCATGGCGCGGCCGCTAATCATGTTTTCGGCGACGGCGCTGATAAAGTGAACTTCGACATCTGGTTTAATGTGTCCGATCGCCTTTGCCGCTCCGAAAGCAGCCGCAGCGCCGCCCATATCGGTTTTCATAATTTCAATGCCGCTACCCGTTGGTTTGATGTTCAAACCGCCAGAGTCAAAAGTCACTCCTTTTCCGATAATTGCAATTTTGCGGCGCGGTGTGCCTGCGGGTTTGTATGTCAGGTGGATGAATTTCGGCGGCAAGTCGGATGCTTTGGCCACGCCGAGAAAGGCTCCCATACCGAGTTTTTCGCAGTCTTCTTGCTCTAATATTTCTAATTCTAAACCGCATTCTGCCGCTAGAGTTTGAGCGGTTTCGGCCATTGTAATCGGGGTGACATAATTGGCTGGTGCTGCGACTAATTCCCGTGCTAAAATGACTCCGGCAGTGATTTGGCGGGCCAGGGCGATCGCGCTTTCGGTACCGGCAAAACCGAGCAAATGAATTTGTTCGATCTGCGGGGTTTTATCGTCTGGTTCCGATTTGAAACGGTTGTCTTGATGCAGGGAGAGTTCGACTCCTTCGGCGATCGCGCTGGCTGTCACATCCGCTGCGTTTTTCCACACAGGAAGGCTAATGCCGAGGGTTTTGCATTTCTCTTTTTTGGCTAACTTGGCGCAAACGCCCGCAGCTTGCCGCACGGTGTCTAATTTTAAGTCCGAGGCTTTTCCCAAACCGACGATCGCAATTTTGCGGATCGGATTATTGCCACCGACTCGGGCGATCGCACTGGTGCCGATTTTGCCCTTAAAATCTACTTCCTGAATCAGCTCTTTTAAAGTGCCTGCGAGTTGTTCGTCTAATTGTGCCAAATCGCCCGTGAGTTCCAAAGCGTCCTCAAATAGACCAATTGCCAGGGCATCTCCCTTCCAAGCAGAGCGGGGTTTATCGGTGACTAGAAATTCCATGTTTTGATTTACTGTTTAGATTTGAGATTTTTGATTGTACTTTGTTGTTGGCGGTTTGTGGTTTTTCGTTGGTGCGGGTAAATATATCGATCGCACAAATTCCCCGCTGCACATCAAAATAAATTCTGGTACTATATCAGCGTGGAACGAGCTCGATGCCTGCGATGGCGTGGAACAGCCCTCCTACCTGTGATCGCTCTTGACAAGAGATCGATTTTCTATTCTTAATTATCTGAAATTTTCCCATGCTAAAGCAACGTAAAACCCAACTTTCTATTTTAATCAGCGTTTCAGTTTGCGTGATGGTGCTCGGCTCATTGGTTGCCGCCGCAAAATTGATGGGTGTCGGCCCGTTCCAGAAGGCTCAGCAGCCCCTAGATGCAGCGAATTCCGGATCGTCGTCCGTTAAGATGCTCGTATCGCTCTCACCCCAGGAGCGATCGGCGAAATTAGTTGAACTCGCCACCCTGCAGCCTGCAAGTACCAATGCCGAGCAGGAAATCTCCCCTCAAAGTCGCGCCCGCTACCTGCTGGCCAGCGATTTAATCCAGCAAGGAGATGCCACCAAAGCATTAAAATTATTGGACAATTTAGAGCAACAATATCCTATTTTAGCCTCTCATATTGCCCAAAAACGTGCCCAAGCTTACGAATTAAGCGGCGATAATGACAAAGCAAAAAAAGCTTGGGAAGAACTGCTAAAAAATTATCCAACAGATCCAGTAGCAGCGGAAGCTTTATATGTTTTAGGCAAGTCAAAACCGGAATATTGGCAGCAGGCAATTACTGAATTTCCCGCTCATCCGCGCAGCGTAGAAATTGCCCTGAAGAAGTTAAAAGAAAATCCCAACCAGCCGCAGTTGATGCTGCTAGTAGCGAAACACGGTCATTATGTCAAAGATTACGGTACATTATTAGAACAATTGGTGCAGCAAAACGGCGCTAGTTTGAAACCAGAAGATTGGGAAGAAATTGCCTTTGGGTATTGGGAAAAACAGGATTACGGCAAAGGAGCAATTGCTTATGGAAAAGCTCCCCGCACCGCCAAAAGTCTTTACCGGAAAGCTCGCGGCTTGTGGCTTGACGGCAAAATCCCGGAATCGAAAATTGCCTATCAAGAATTAATTGCGGCGTTTCCCGATTCCGAAGATACTGGTTTGGGATTAATTCGGCTGTCGCGACTGAATGAGCCCAAGGATGCGATCGTTTTGCTCGATCGCGCGATTAGCAAATTTCCCAGTTATGCCCCCGAAGCTTTGCTAGACAAATCCAAACTTCTCGACAAAGCAGGTAGCGCTCAATCCGCCTCAGATACCCGCAAATTGCTATTGACAAAATACAGCAATTCTGATAAAGCAAGTGAGTTACGTTGGGCGATCGCCCAACAATATGCCAAAGCCGGAGATTTAAAATCAGCTTGGCAATGGGCGAGGGAACTAACCACCAACAATCCCGACAGCGAACAAGCAGCAGAAGCAGCATTTTGGGTGGGGAAATGGGCGCAGCAACTAGGCCGCGACCAAGATGCAAAAACATCATTTGAATACACCGTTTTACGCTATCCAGAATCATATTTCGCATGGCGGTCTGCCGTACTTCTGGGCTGGCCAGTAGGCGACTTCACCACAGTCCGAGATTTGTCTCCCAAGGTAGTACAACAGCCTCAGCGCCCCGAACCAACCGCAGGTTCTCCAGCATTAAAAGAACTCTATCAACTAGGTCAAGATAGAGATGCTTGGACGCAGTGGCAAACAGAATTTACCAACCGTATAGAACCGAGTATTTCCGAACAATTTACCGACGGTTTAATGCGAATTGCAGTAGGAGACAACTTAGACGGTTTGTGGATGATAGGGAGTTTGCGGCAGCGCGAAAAACCAGACGATCGAACCGAATACCTCGCTCTCAGACAGCAGCCTGCCTATTGGCAAGCATTATATCCTTTTCCGTACCTAGAAACTATTGTCAAATGGTCTCAAGAGCGCAAAATGAATTCAGTATTAGTAACAGCATTAATCCGGCAAGAATCGCGATTTATGCCTGGTATTAAATCAGCAGTTGGCGCGACAGGTTTAATGCAAGTAATGCCGGAAACAGCAGCTTGGGTTGCTGAGAAAATTAATCTCAAAAAATATTCATTGGAGAATATAGACGACAACATTAAACTCGGAACTTGGTATTTGGATCACACTCACGACGAATACAAGAATAACTCGATGTTAGCTGTGGCGAGTTACAATGCCGGGCCGAATGCAGTAGCAGATTGGTTGAAGAGGTTTGATTTTAGTGATCCAGATGCTTTTGCCCAAAAGATTCCATTTCCTGAAACGAAAGGATACGTGAAATCGGTGTTTGAGAATTACTGGAATTATCTACGGATTTACAATCCAGAAGTTAATCAGTTGATGACTGAGCATTATGCGGCTGCTCAAAAAAAAGCAAAGCCTTAGTTAAGTTGTAGGGTGCGTCAGGATGGGATTTTTGGTAATGATTGAGAATGCTCGAAGTGACGTACCCTGTGGCTAATTCGATCGCCCAAACACGATAAAATCACTGCGATCGATCGCACTAGCCGACACTCCATTCACAGTAGCCAAGAGTTGACCATTCTGAGAAATCGCGATCGAAGCTGCATTAGGGCTTTGGGTAATAGTGAGTTGAGCAAAAGTTAAACCACCCGCTAACACCAGCAAATCTTCACCTTTAGTAAAATCAGTAATTACATCACTGCCTTGTCTCAAGGTTAACACAAAGTAATCGCGGCCGCTTCCACCTTGCAGCGTATCGTTTCCTAAATCTCCGATCAACCAATCATCGCCAATTGAGCCAATCAAAGTATCGTCACCTTTGCCGCCGTAAATAGTATCATTGCCTTCTCCACCGCAAAGTTTATCTGTATCGTTATTACCAAAAATTAAGTCATTGCCATTACTGCCACAAAGGTAATCTTTTTGACTGCTAGCATCTGCTGCAATCTTGTCAGTATCTCCAAAAAATGTATCATCGCCGTCGCCAGCGCAGATGGTGTCATTTCCCAAATCTCCAAACAGCAAATCATCGCCGGAATTACCGAAAATTAGATCGTTATCTTTGCCACCATGTAAGGTATCATTATCTTCGCCACCAGAAAGAGTGTCTTCTCCTTCTTGTCCATATAAAATGTCGTTTGCCCGATCGCCAAAAAGCAAATCTCGTCCAGTTAAATCACCATCAGACGAGTCTGAAGTACCGCCAAGTAAGGTATCATCACCGTCATCACCAAGTAAGGTATCGTTGCCTTTATCGCCCCAGATTAAGTCATTGTCTTTGCCTGCGATCGCCAAATCGTCATCTTTACCAGCATAAATAATATCATTGCCAGCGTGACCGATAATGTAGTCGTTGTTTTCGTTGCCAAATATCGTATCGCTGTCTATATCCGCGCCGACAGAAATGCTGCTGGCTAAGCCACCGTAAATATTATCGCTGCCTTCGAGTCCAATTAGCAAGTCGCTGCCGTTGAAACCATTGATGCTGTCGTTAAGATTGTTGCCGGTTAAGGTATCTTTGCCGTTAGTACCGTTGAGAGTATGTTGAGTAATATTGGATATTGCAATGGAAGTGCGATCGGGTAAAATAGTGCCACAAATACAGTCTTCGATAGGGTAAAAAATGGGTGAAGGTATTGGCGTGACGCTTGGTGTTGGGGATGGTATTGCGATCGCTATTTGACTTGGCGCAGGAGTTGGTGTCGGAGTTTCCGCAGCAGTTGGTGTCGAAATTGCAGTCGGAATTACAGTCGAAGTTGGAATCGGAATTGCAGTCGAAGTTGGAATCGGAGTTGAAATTGGAATCGGAGTTGAAATTGGAATCGGAGTTGAAATTGGAATCGGAGTTGAAATTGGAATCGGAGTCGGAATCGGAGTTGAAATTGGAATCGGAGTTGAAATTGGAATCGGAGTTGAAATTGGAATCGGAGTTGAAATTGGAATCGGAGTTGGAATTGGAGTCGGAATCGGAATCGGAGTCGGAATCGGAATCGGAGTCGGAATTGGAGTCGGAATCGGAGTTGGAATTGGAGTCGGAATCGGAGTCGGAATCGGAATTGGTGTTGGAATCGGAATCGGAGTCGGAATTGGAGTCGGAATCGGAATCGGAGTCGGAATCGGAATCGGAGTCGGAATCGGTGTTGGAATCGGAGTCGTATCTACAATAGTCAAAACAGCCGTAGAAATCGCTCCCAAATCAGCCCCATTAGTAGGAGAAATCAATCTGAGATCAACAGTTTCATTACCTTCTACTAAGCTGTCATCAATAATTGGAATAGTGAAACTTTTACTGCTTTCGCCGATCGCAAAATTCAGCGTACCAGATGCAGCAGTATAGTCGCCACCAGCATTAGCACTACCATTCGACGTACTGTAACTCACATCAGCAGCAACCTCAATACTATTGCGAGTAACGGTAATTGTCGCAACAGAACCGTTTTCGACAACGCTGTAGTCAGCATTGCTAAAGTTAAACGTGCCTGGACTCTTAACCGCAATCTTCACCTGAGCGGGAGGAGAATCAATGATGCCGTCATTAACTTTGTATGTAAAGCTATCTGTGCCCGAAAAGCCAGTATTGGGAGTATAAGTAAACGAGCCGTTTTTATTTAAAATGAGATTGCCGTTGCTAGGCAAAGTAACCGAGACAGCCGTCAGCGGGTTGCCATCGGGGTCGGAGTCGTTGACTAGCACTCCCGCGATCACATCCGCGCTGAAAACAGTGTTCGCCAATGTACTATAACTGTCTGGATTAGCGATCGGTGGCTGATTAGTGACATTCAATTTGACCGGCACAGTCGTGAAAAAAGGCGGGAAGGCCGCCCCGTCAGTGATGCTGTAGGTGAAGTCGTCAAAACCAACAAAACCAGGATTCGGAGTATAGCTAAAGGAACCGTCAGCATTGAAATTCAGGTTGCCGTTTTTGGGGACAGACTCAAGTTTTGCAGTCAATGTATCGCCGTCAGGGTCAATGTCATTGGCCAGAACTCCGGGGATTAGGACATTGAGTGTCTTGTCGTGGGGAATGTTGTAACTGTCACTATTTGCCTGTGGTGGCTGATTAGTGACATTCAATTTGACCGGCACAGTCGTGAAAAAAGGCGGGAAGGCCGCCCCGTCAGTGATGCT
>NZ_JAUBVX010000026.1:91059-93102 GCF_036706065.1 Microcoleus sp. A2-C3
GTAGGTGAAGTCGTCAAAACCTGCAAAACCGGGATTCGGAGTATAGCTGAACGAACCGTCAGCATTGAAATTCAGGTTGCCGTTTTTGGGGACAGACTCAAGTTTTGCAGTCAATGTATCGCCATCGGGGTCAATGTCATTGGCCAGAACTCCGGGGATTAGGACATTGAGTGTCTTGTCGTGGGGAGTGTTGTAACTGTCACTATTTGCCTGTGGTGGCTGATTAGTGACATTGAGATTTACCGGCACAGTCGTGAAAAAAGGCGGGAAGGCACCGTCACTGATGCTGTAGGTGAAGTTGTCAAAACCTGCAAAACCGGGATTCGGAGTATAGCTAAAGGAACCGTCAGCATTGAAAATTACTTTGCCGTTGCTAGGGCCGGACTCAAGTTTTGCAGTTAGGGGGTCGCCGTCAGGGTCAATGTCATTGACCAGAACTCCTGGAATTAGGACATTGAGTGTCTTGTCGTGGGGAGTGTTGTAACTGTCGCGATTTGCCTGTGGTGGCTGATTGGTGACAATGATTTTGACCGGCACCCCCAAAAAAGGTGGGAATGCCCCGTCAGTGATGCTGTAGCTGAAGTTGTCAAAACCAGCAAAACCGGGATTCGGAGTATAGCTAAAGGAACCGTCAGCATTGAAATTCAGCTTGCCGTTGCTAGGGCCAGACTCAAGTTTTGCAGTCAATGTGTCGCCGTCAGGGTCAATGTCATTGACCAGGAGTCCGGGGATTGGAATATTGAGTGTTTTGTCGTGAGGAGTGTTGTAACTGTCACTATTTGCCTGTGGTGGCTGATTGGTGACATTGATATTTACTGGCACCCCCAAAAAAGGTGGGAATGCCCCGTCAGTGATGCTGTAGCTGAAGTTGTCCAAACCAGCAAAACCGGGATTCGGAGTATAGCTGAACGAACCGTCAGCCTTGAAATTCAGCTTGCCGTTGCTAGGGCCGGACTCAAGTTTTGCAGTTAGGGGGTCGCCGTCAGGGTCAATATCATTGGCCAGGAGTCCGGGGATTGGAATATTGAGTGTTTTGTCGTGAGGAGTGGTGTAACGATCACTATTTGCCTGCGGCGGTTGGTTGATTAAGAACTTGGTGACATTAAGGTCCACCGAAATCGGGGGAGACGCCAATACCCCATCGCTGACGCTGTAGCTGAAGTTGTCAAAACCTGCAAAACCCGGATTCGGAGTATAGCTGAAAGAACCGTCGCTGTTGAAAACTACCTTGCCCTGATTTGGCAAGGACACCAGTTTGGCAGTCAAGGCATCGCCATCGGGGTCGGAGTCGTTGGCTAGGACTCCGCGGGCTGGCAGGTTAAATACCTTGTCTTGGGGAATGCTGTAATTGTCTGGTTGTGGTTCTGGTGGAAAGTTAGTGACATTAAGGTCCACCGAAATCGGGGGAGACGGCGATGCCCCATCGCTGACGCTGTAGCTGAAGTTGTCAAAACCTGCAAAACCGGGATTCGGAGTATAGCTGAAGGAACCGTCTGCTTTGAAATTGAGCTTGCCGTTGCTAGGGACTGACAGCAGTTTGGCAGTTTGGGGGTCGCCGTCGTAGTTGTCGTCGTTGGCTAAGACTCCGCGGGTTAGCAGATTAAATACCTTGTCGTGGGGAATCCTGTAATTGTCTGGTTGTGGTCCTGGTGGTTGGTTAGTGACATTGAGGTTCACCGAAATCGGGGGAGACGGCGATGCCCCATCGCTGACGCTGTAGCTGAAGTTGTCAAAACCTGCAAAACCTGGATTCGGAGTATAGCTGAAGGAACCGTCTGCATTGAAATTCAGCTTGCCGTTGTTGGGGACTGATACCAGTTTGGCAGTCAATGTGTCGCCCTCCAAGTTGTCGTCGTTGGCTAAGACTCCGGGGGCTGGCAGATTGAATACCTTGTCGTGGGGAATACTGTAACTGTCTGATTGTCCCACTACCGACTGGTTAGTGACGTTGAGGTTCACCGGAATGGGGGGAGACGGCGATGCCCCATCGCTGACGCTGTAGCTGAAGTTGTCAAAACCTGCAAAACCGGGATTCGGAGTATA
>NZ_JAUBVX010000027.1:0-85888 GCF_036706065.1 Microcoleus sp. A2-C3
CAATCTTCAAAAATGGTTCGTGGAAATTTTCGCTAAACCCACATAGCTGTTGGATCATTCTTTTTGTGGAGGTCTCTAAGTACCTCGCTACCCAACCTAATACGATCGCATAATACCAATTTTTTATGAGGCTGCATAGAATGCGATCCCCCCTAGCCCCCCTTAACAGGGCGAACGCATCTAAATTTTATGTTAACAGCTTATGGTATCCTGGAGAAGAATTCTTAACTACCTAAAAAACATTTAATTAGAGTTTATCATTATGAAACTCAAACCTAAAATTACCATTGCCGACCATTTTGCCGACTTAGAAGATCAAGCAAGTTGAGCGGACGAAACGCCATCAATTAATTGATATTATTACTATCTCAATTTGTGCCGTGATTTGTGGTGCTGACACATGGGTGGATATCGAGAGTTACGGTCGCTCTAAATACGAATGGTTAAAGAAGATTTTAGAATTACCGAATGGCATACCATCACATGACACAATTGCAAGAGTATTTTCTCGTCTCAAACCGGAGCAGTTTCAGAAATGTTTTTTGAACTGGATTCAATCTATTAGCTGCTTCAATCCAGGAGAGGTAATCGCAATTGATGGCAAAACTCTTCGCCATTCTTACGATCGGGAGGAGATAAAAAAGCGATTCATATGGTAAGTGCTTGGGCGACCAGTCAAAGATTAGTTTTAGGGCAAGTTAAAGTTGACAAAAAATCCAATGAAATCACAGCAATTCCGGCTTTACTCAAAGTATTAGAATTAAACGGAAGCATTGTCACCATTGATGCGATGGGCTGTCAGAGGTTAATTGTGAAGTCAATTGTCGAACAGGGAGGAGACTACGTTATCACCTTAAAAAAGAACCAGCCATCCCTGTATGCCAGAGTAGAGGAGTTGTTTAAATAAGCAATTAGAAAAGGATTTTCTGGCTTTACATATACAGTTTATTCGCCCAAAAAAGAGAATAATTACGATCGCTCAGAAATCCGAAATCACAACCATGTTAAGTGAAATCAAAGAGCTGATTGATCCAGACAATCAATGGGAGAAACTTCAGAGTATAGGTATGATAGAATCGGTGCGAATAGTGAAGGGAAAAACCACTATTGAAATTCGTTATTACATTAGTAGTTTACCAAATAATGCTCTCTCATCTTGGTGAATCAGTACGCAGCCATTGGGGAATCGAAAATTCTTTACATTGGGTACTAGATGTGGGTTTTCGTGAAGATGATTGTCGGATCATAAAAGATAATGCTCCGCAAAATTTTTCTATTCTTAGACATATCTCTCTCAATCTTTTGAATCAAGAAAAAACCTCAAAAACTGGAGCAAAGAACAAGCGACTTTGAGCCGGGTGGGATGATGAGTATTTGACTAAAATCCTCGCTGTTTCAGTCAACTAAATTCTCACGAACAACTCATTGCTAACTATTATACAACTTGTAAACAGTAGTTGTAAGCTTTTTATTGTCTCAAAAATGGCAGCAAGTAAAAATTATCATTAATCAGTTCCTCTTTTCTCTTAAAAGTCATTACAAAGTGTGTCTATAGCTTCTAACAATGGTGAATTTATCTTAAAATATACTCACCACCGATGAACAGTGTTCAATAAGATGCGTTCCCCCTGGCAGTTGAATGAGGTCATGGGGAATTGGGAATTGGTAATATTGTTTGACGCGCTACTTATAGCGCTCTCGGTGCGCAGTGCGCACCCAACCCTGTCAAGGTGTCTGTAGAGCTTGGTTTTTAGTACGTAAAATCCTTGAAATTCCGTAGTTTGTAAGTGTGTATTGCCCGAACGATGATTAGTGCGATCAATTTATTTACATCATCCTAGTGGCAGACTTCGGTAATCACCTGTTAAAAAAAGCAGATTTAACGATCGCATCCTTCGAGATTTCAAGGGTTTGAGGCACTAAAAACCAAGCTCAGCACACACCTTGACAGGGCTGGCAGTGCGCACCCTACATATAGAGGACTGTTTCTGTGATGTAGGGCGGATAACTTTTATGATTTTAGATTGATAAATTTACCAATTACTTCGCGCAATTTTTCAGCATCAAAGGGCTTAGTTAAATACTCTGTCGCTCCCGCCAAACGCCCTTGTACCTTATCAAATGCTCCATCTCGCGCTGTCAGCATCACGATCGGCAAATTATGAAATTGAGGTAAGCTGCGCACGGTGCGGCAGAGTTCCAATCCGTCAATACCAGGCATGGAAACATCGAGCAACAAAACCGAAATTTGTTCGTGATAAATAGTTGACAAAGCATCCACTGCATTGTCTGTCACGAGAACTCGAAACTCTTTGCTTAAGGCTTGTTTGACCAGTCCTTGCATGACGACGCTATCATCAACGGCCAAAATGGTTGGTACTTGACTGCTACTTGCAGACATATTCTTCTCCCTGTTTATTAATAGTTGTTGAAAATACAAAACATAATTGCCGCCGTCATTTTTTGAGAGTTGCCTCTGCGAAATAATTGCCAACTCCGTTGGAGTGCTACTAGAAACCTCACCGCTGTTTTTTTGACCTCAAACTCTAAAAAATGGATTAGGAAAGGAGTCGATCGGCGATTATAAGCAAAATGTGCATCCGAACGTAGAAACCCTCGACGGTGGAGTTTGACCAACTATTGTTACAAAGTTTAACATTTTGGCAATCTTTTGTAGTTGATCTCCTAAATGTAGTTGATCTACCTGCGGCACAGCTCGGTAAACTGCCGTGGTATTGTGACACAAACCAATTATTTTAATCTACCAGTAAGCCAGCTACCCACGATTAGATAAGTCTGTTAAGATACTATTAAATTGATTAAAAAATTCTATGTAAGCGATCGCCATATATTCTTGAAAGGTGCTTCCTCCCCACCGAGGCTCTTAGATTCACCCAGCCGGATGTATCAAAAGCATAGTCAACTGGAAGTATAATTTATACAGTCTTAGATCTGCGGTGCTCTAACTGCTATAACTCAAAAGTTTCGATGTCAGTCAAGATGTTAGTCGGAGTTCGGCGCAAGCAGCCTGCGCGGGACTTGCGCCCACAGTCTCCCAGCACAAAATTCATAGCTTGTTTTTCCAGGGAAGTATTGAGAAGGGCGGTTGCCAGCAACTAGATGGGAAGTTATAGATGATGAAAGCACCCTTGCCTCTTGGTAAAAAAGTGTTCGAGTTCCATAACATCGACTTGTATCAGCTTCTCGGCTCGGATCCAGAGGCTTGCTTTGACGATTTGGTAGGCTTGGCGGCTCAGATCAGCCACACTCCTATGGCTTTCTTGAGCTTGATTGACGGTAACCGCCACTGGTTGAAGTCGCAGCTAGGTATCGATCGAACTTTGGGCCACCGTTACCTAAATTTTTGCGATCGCGCGATCAACCAAACTGCCGAAGAGTTAGCCGTCGGCTCAAACTCGGAATTTGACCGGGCAATTCCCCCACAAAAACCGCCAGTTGCTCCTTATTCAGCGATCGCACCCCCTGCAAATTCCTTCAAGGAACTACCCGCCGCCATTGTCCGAGACGCTTCCACAGACGTGGGATTTGTCGAGCATCCGCTCACCGTTTCCTACCCCTTTGTGAAATTTTACGCCGGCATCCCAGTCGTCACCTCAGACGGGCAGATGCTAGGAGTGCTATCCGTCATGGACTCCGTGCCGAGAGACTTGACAAAAAAAACGATAGATGCTATGGAAACTTTAACTCGGCAAGTTGCGATTTTGGTGGAGCTGCGCTGGCAATTAGTCAAAGCCCAGAAAGAGACAGCAGAGGTAGAAGATATCACCTCGGACAGGCAGCAAATCTCGGAGTTAGTTCGATACCGCGACTCCCCCTGTGCCGCACAGACGCCACAGAGCGGCACGAGAAGATACCGGACAAAAAAGCTCCCGACCATCGGGGAAACCGACAAATCTCAATATTTGCGGGAAACTTCAGGGCGCATCGGGGGCGATCGCGATACCAAACAAATCCCAGAAATCTTTGCCGGAGCACGGGACAGCTCTGATCGCCAACCAACGGCAGCCTCGCTACAGGAGCGATCGCGCTTGGGAACCCTGCAAGCTAAAGTCGGTGCAGCCCTCGGACAAGGGGGGAAAATATCTGCCATCCTCAACCGCTGCACCGAGGCAATGGTAGATTACCTCGACGCCGCAGGGGCGAGCATCTGGACGTTCAACCCGCAGACAGAGCGGTTAGAATTGCAGGCGGCTTCAGGACTCAGCAGCCAAGAGTGGGAACGGCAAATAGAAGATTGGGTGCGCTCAGAACCGGGAAAACTCCAAACGGCTCCTGTGTGCCTAATGTCGAACCCGTCTCTCTGGGCGATTGCCTATCCGCTGATTGTGGAGGAGCGGCTGGTGGGAGTGATGGCTCTATGCAGTAGCGCTTCGGTAAGCGAGGGGGCGCTAGAAGTTCTGGGCTGCATGGCTAACGCCATCGCCGTGGCGATCGATCGCGTCAAGGCCCGAGAAGAATTGTTGAGCCGCCGGGAAGGCCTGCTCTTCGGTCTCGCCAGCCAGATGCGGAATTCCCTCGACCTCGACAAAATTTTAGATACGGCTGTCAACGAAATTCGCAGCTTGTTGCAGGTTGACCAGTGCTACTTTTTGTGGTACTCCATCTCGCGAGACGGGCAGCCAAACTTTGCGATGACCCACGAGGCGGCAAATCCCGAACTGAAAGAGCGCCTCACAGAATACCCGATGGAACAAGTAACGCTGCTGGCCGAGAAAATTCGCGATCGCCAAACGCTGCGGATCGAGTACGCTGCAACAGCACCCTGCATAGAACCGCCCACGCGAGCTTTTTTAACTGGTGTCGGAATTGTTTCTAAGCTGCTGCTGCCGCTCAAGACTCACTCCGGTCAAATGGGGGCGATAGTTTGCAACCATTACAGCAGCCACCGTTCCTGGGCGACGAGCGAAGTGGAATTGCTGCAAGCGGTGGTGGATCAACTGGCGATCGCGATCGACCAAGCCGAACTTTACGCCCAAACCCGCGCGGCAGCCTTAGCCGCCCAAACTCAAGCCCGCCAACTGACGGAAACTTTGCAGCAGTTGCAGCAGAAAGAAGCTCAGCTCATCCAAAACGAAAAAATGTCCTCTCTCGGTCTAATGGTCGCCGGCGTCGCCCACGAAATTAACAATCCGGTTAATTTTATTTACGGCAACTTGACTTATTGCAAGCAGTACATGAAAAATCTGCTGGATTTGCTGCACTTGTATCAACAGCACTACCCCGATCCTTGCCAGGAAATTCTCGACAAAAGCGAAGAAATCGATGTTGATTTCATAGTGCCAGATTTGCTGAAAATTCTGTGTTCAATAGAGATGGGAGCCGAACGCATCCGCCAAATTGTCCTGTCTCTGCGGAACTTCGCGCGGCACGACGAAGCCGAGATGAAGCCGGTGGACATTCACGAAGGGATTGACAGCACGCTGCTGATTTTGCACAGTCGCTTGAAGTCAAACGGGCTAATACCGGGAATTGAGTTAATTAAAGACTACGGTGACTTGCCGAAGGTAGAGTGCTATCCCGGACAGCTCAACCAAGTATTTATGAATATTTTGGGGAATGCGATCGACTCTTTGGAAAATCAGCCCGCACCCAAGACGATCGAAATCTCGACGGCGGTGGTGAGCCGATACTCGGAGGCTGCTGAGTCAGGAAAGTCGATCGGTCAACTTGTGGTGATTCGGATTCGCGACAGCGGGCCGGGATTGGCCGAAAAAGCTAAAGGCCACTTGTTTGACCCTTTCTTTACCACTAAACCTGTGGGTAAGGGTACGGGACTCGGTTTGTCTATCAGCTACCAGATTGTGGTGGAAAAACACGGCGGCAGTTTGAAGTGTATCTCGAAACCCGGACAGGGAGCGGAGTTCTGGATTGAAATCCCGCTGGTTCGACCCGTTATGGTGAAAGAATAAACTGGCGGGCGATCGGTTGCAAAAAGATTTTTTAAACTTTATTGTCAAAGTGCTTGACAGATTCCGGTGTGTGAGTGCTAATATGATGAAGGTTAAGACGTTGGGGCGTCGCCAAGTGGTAAGGCAGCTGGTTTTGGTCCAGCCATTCAGAGGTTCGAATCCTTTCGCCCCAGTTATATGATTCTTGCAATTGTTTTTTCAATTGTTGATGAAAGAAAACCGGGCGGTTAGAAACCGCGTCTACACAGGCAAAACCCGCCTCCGCGGGTTGAAGAGTGGGCGGTTAAAATTGCGCTATCATCTCTTACGATCGCAAATTAAATAATTTACACAAGTTTGTGGGATGGGCGTCCCGCCCGTCCATAAAGAACGGGCGGGACGCCCATCCCACAAGAATCATCAAATTGTAAGTTATTTAATTCTCATTCCTTAGTCCGCAGAGGCGGACATCGTTTGTATAGACGCGGTTTCAACCGCCGTCTGCATCCAAGCTACGAACCAATTTTATTATGGTTGTTTGATCGCACCGGGCCCGCGAGTATTTAGTCGATCGAACACGTATCGGGAAATTGCCGGAAAGGCTGTTTCGTCCTTGGAATAAGCCGGATCGTCGGCAAAAACAGCTAAGATATAAATCGCGCGATCGTCCAAAGTCCTGACAAATGCAACTTCGCTGCGGGATTTGGAAGTATAGCCAACCTTGGAACCAAAATAAATATTACTTGGTAAAGACTCGCCCAGAAATCCTTTGATCGAGTTACTAGGGTCATTTTTCCATGCCTTGGGGTCTAAATCTCTCGTCAGCAAGTAAGCCATTTTGCGGCTGGCGATGCTGGAAACAGCTTGCCTAGTATAGATTTCATATATTAATCTGGCGGCTTGATCGCTAGTTACTTGATTGCGAATCGGCTGAGAATCATCGCCCCGCAATTGCAAATCGCGACCGACTGGGCCTTCTTGCCTTAAATAGTATATGGGATAATTTTTGGTGCTTATACGAATATCATTGTAGCCTGCTGACTGGAAAAATGTGTTAATTTGCCTGCGCTTTTGCAGCCATGTTTGCAACTCTTCTCCTGCGAGCCGTCCGCCGGATTTTGTATCAGTGAGTTTGTCTAAAATCCTGCTAGCGGCATCGTTGTTGGAGATGCCAATCATTTGTTCTAGGTCGTTTTTAAACGCAGATTCTTTTTGGGTAATCATGCCTTTTTCTATGGCTGAGTAAAAGGCTGCCATCCAAAATAACTTGGCAACGCTAGCAGGAAATCTGAGAGTTTGATTTTGATATCCGGCGAAGCTGTGATTTTGAGGATTGCTGACATCAAATAAGCTAATTGATAGCTTGTCTGCGGGCAATCCTTTGCTGGTTGCAATTTTCACAGCTTCATCAACAATCCCTTGCAATTCTTGAGAATAAACTGGATTGGGAGGTGTTTTGATGTTGTAGGTGAAGGTAGGATCGCTTTGACTATCGACTACATTTTGGGGTGTTTGAATTGTCGGTGGCGAGATAGCCTCTTGAGGCAAGATGACGGGTGGTTCTGCGGGGCGGCGAGTTCTGAAGGGCATTGTGAGTATCCAAAAGAACGCGATCGCCCCGGCAATTAAACACAAAATGTTGCGGTATTTGAGCCGAGACAATTTTGCCTTCAGTCGGCGTTGAGATGGGACTGGACGATCGCTGATTTGAGATCGAGATGCGACTGGGCGATCGCTGATTTGCCGTCGCAGCGCGACTGGACGATCGCTGATTTGAGATCGAGATGCGACTGGGCGATCTCTGATTTGCCGTCGCAGCGCGACTGGACGATCGCTGATTTGAGAGCGAGATGCGACTGGGCGATCTCTGATTTGAGAGCGAGATGCGACTGGACGATCGCTGATTTGCCGTCGCAGCGCGACTGGACGATCGCTGGTTTGGCGACGAGATTGGATTAGAGCTCTTACATAAATCTTTGATTGATCGATCAACCGCAGATACAAGGCAGACAAACCCAGATCAACCCAGATAAATTTAATAATTGAGAGCGACTTTTGCCAAAGGTCTATTGCACGTCGGATCTGGATTGGGCGTCGGGACTGGACTGGGCGATCGCTGGTTTGGCGTCGGGATGGGACTGGACGCTCGCTGGTTTGGCGTCGGGGCTGGATGGGGCGTTGGGGCCCGATTGGGCGGCGTCGGCGGTCTACTTGCATTACAGTGTTGTGGTATCAAACTCGCACGATCAGTTTATAATAGGGCGGCGTCCAATTGACAAGAGTGTCGATCGAGTCCGCTATCGTCAATTTAATCTGCCTGCTAGGCTGATTGACAGTTCTAATAATTGTAAAGGTTTCACGATAGCACTCAGTTGAAGCAAAATCCTTAGAAAAACATGAGAAATTTTGGGAATCTGGCTGTTTTGGGATTTGTGATCGCCATTGTGAATAATTCTTTGATACCTGATGTTTGGGCATTTCAGTCTCCACCTGCTGTCACTGTTGTCGATCGACAAACAAAAGCACAGGGCGCGGATGTAGTGGCTGAGTTGACCAGAGAAAGCGAAAATCGGGAAACAATAAACAAGCAAACTGTGTCCAGTTTTCCGAGTCTGTTTTGGGAAATCAACAATTTACCTAAAATTTCCTATTCCCAATGGCTCGAAGTGCTGGCGAGACGACCAGACTCAGACAATACTGCGAGAGAAACCGCTGCACAACCCGAAGATATAGCACGTTTTGATCAGATTGTACAGTATGCAAAACAGCAAAATTTGCCCGATCGCGCGATCGGACAAATCATCCAGGCGATCGGCGATAATTTCCTAGGAAAGCCCTACGCCGAGGGTTTGCTGGACAAATCCGGCGCAGAAAAGTTGATTATTACCTTAAATAAATTTGATTGTGTTTTATTTGTAGAGACAGTTTTGGCTATTTCGCGAGGCGTAGCCGTCAAAGATTACGACTATCAAAACTTTGTAAATCGCATAGAACAACAGCGGTATGTAAACGGTAAAATAAACGGTTATTGCAGCCGCTTGCACTATTTTTCCGAATGGATTAACGACAATCAAAAACGGCAAACCGTAGAAAATATTACCACTCAATTGGGCGGAGTGCCGATGAATAAAA
This sequence comes from Microcoleus sp. A2-C3, assembly GCF_036706065.1. Taxonomy (NCBI): domain Bacteria; kingdom Bacillati; phylum Cyanobacteriota; class Cyanophyceae; order Oscillatoriales; family Microcoleaceae; genus Microcoleus; species Microcoleus sp. A2-C3. Next base: position 9,042 of record NZ_JAUBVX010000027.1, read on the forward strand.
CATTAAATTTCATGAGCCAGCACCGCAGCAGTTACCCGCAAATGGTAAAAGACGAAGCAACTTATCAGTGCATAGTCAACCAAGAAGCAGACTTAGCCAAAACTACGGTTAATTACATCCCGACAAATCGGATCAAAAGTGTGTATTCTCAGTTAAAACCTGGGGATATTGTGGCGGTAGCCACGGATGTTAAAGGATTGGATGTCACCCACACGGGTTTTGTGTACCGCAATGCAGACGGGAATCTGGGCTTAATTCATGCTTCGCCGGCTGGGGCTGTGACAGTTGCTTACGACTTGCAAAGATATATTAGCAGAGTCGAAAGCGCGATCGGCATTGTAGTCGCTAGGGCGATCGATCCCAGATAAAGATACGTGAGGTTATCAAAATAAATGACTAAAGTCCTTACTACAAACCTGTTATCACAAAAAGAAATTGCCTTCCTAACAATCGAATTTGTTAGATTTTTTGGTGTTTTTTCATGATTTTATGCTTCAGACAAACCACCAAAACCAGTCCATAATACATCCCAAGATATACCAAACAAAATCCTCTGCAAGCCAAGCCACTACCGATAAATAGACTCCCGAATAATGTAGCCCCAATCCATTGCAAAAAAGGAGGATGCCACAGTTGGCTAAATTCAATTGCGGAGTTACAAATCAAAACTCCCCATTCTTTTAACAAGTGATTACCAATAAACTACGTTTATTGGTAATCACTTACCCTGAGACATTGGTGAATTGACAAAACGTGAGAACCTACCCACCATCAGCCTTTACCTTAGATGTGAATTCAAGTAATTGCCTCTTGCTTCAGAAAGGGAGATGATTTCAGGCTTTGGATCGATCGGCATTTCATCCTGATTTCATAATTGCGTGCAATTCTAGAGAAGTCAACCAATTTGGAGTATCTCAGGTAGCAACATTTTCTTTGGGTACTCTATCTCTGTAACCGTTAAGGGAGGGTACGAAGTTAATAAGCTTGAGACACTATTAAGCCTCTAAGTTTGAAGTTATGAGGCTAAGTCAAGTGATTTTATCGCCTGAAACCCTGATCTCTATTTACCCCCTGAACAGTTACCAATGAAGTGAGTGTTACTCAACTTCTTTGCAAAGATAGGATTTTCATTTCTTCTATTTAAAATCATTGCTTTTAGCAGATTCCAAAACGTTTGTTCCACCGCTGTTCAAAACTATGTAATTCTGTTCCACTACTATGCTGCTGACGCAATGATTCTAAGTGAAGTCATCATCCTTTAAACCACTATTCACGATTTCATCTAGTAAACGACATGGACAATACTTTCATTGCAACTTATTTTGATTGGGATCACCGGACTCCACGCAAACGCCATCGTTTGGCTAATCGGGTATTGAATAAATTTCGCTTGAACGGTCAAGTTATTCCAAAAACGCCTGGAATGGCAAGTGTAGAAGCTCGAATGAATATTTTTCATTTTGCGAGCCAAACAGCAGTATACAAAGTAGATGGTGATGTTGTCGAAGTGGGTTGTAATGCCGGCGAAAGCTCCATTGTGATCCAAAAAATTCTGAATGAGTATGCGCCGGAGAAACAATTTCATGTGTTTGACAGCTTTGAAGGGCTTCCAACACTACAAGAAGACGATATTAAAGATGGAATATACGCTCAAGGTTCGATGACAGCTAAACTCGACAGATTCAAAAAGAATTTTTCCGATGTTGGACTGGAGCTACCACATATTCATAAAGGATGGTTCGAGGATACTGTTCCTTCATGTCTTCCAGATCGGATAAGCTTTGCGATTGTGGACGGCGATCTATATAGCTCTACTAAATATGTACTGCCCTATGTGTACGAGCGTCTAACGCCAGGAGCTATTTGCTTATTTGGCATTTATTATGATGACAAGGTGTTTTCACGTCCATATACTGCTGGGCCATTCAAATCGCCTGGTGTAAAACGTGCTTGTGACGAGTTTTTTGAAGACAAGCCTGAAAAAGTCTCTGTACTCTATGCTTGTGAGTATTCCAACGGCTATTTTCGCAAGCTGTAGAGAGAGAGCAGTTTTATAGGAATAATAATCGGGTGTTTCTATCCTGAGAGTGTTTGATCGCTTTCCTGAATAGAGCGATCCTCGGAATTTGTCGATCGGCAATAAATCTTGTTGATTGCCGATCGCCAACACCTATAATGACGCAAATCCGTCCATTGCACTCCTGAGCGGGCTCGGTGCTTGTGGCACACATTAGACGACTTAAAAATAAAGGACGAAACTCCTTACCACAAACCAGATTAATTGATAATTTCGTTGCGAGACACCTTACTCTTTCTAGCAGGATTTGCCGTTAATTCCGCCGGTGAGGCTTGAACAGTTCCCCAATCATTCAAAAAGCTTTTCAGCAAAACCTCTTGCTGAGTGCGAAATCCCTCGACATTGACCCCTCTATTCATAATTACAAACCATACTGTTTCCTGTTTTTTAGTTGGCAGCGCTCCGCCCAAAGCGCTAACATTATCCAAGGTGCCAGATTTGATTACTGCTAATTTTGGCAGCGGTCGTTCTGAGAGGATTCCTTCATCTTTTCCAACTATAGTTAAGACATCGGCAACTGTCATATTGTAAGGTTTAAGATAGCCTTCTAAAGCTATAAATAACGCGCAAGCAGCCCTCGGAGAAATACGGTTATCTTCGCTCAATCCCGAACCGTTGACGAGTTGAATTTCGGCGGGAGGAACTCCAGTTGCTGCTGCTGCTTTTTCTGCGACTATTTTCGCGCCGCCGACACTATCAGCGAGCATATCTGCCATGAGATTGTTGCTGTACTGATTCATTTTTTTGATCAGTTCGGCGAGGGGCAAAGAATAATGTTTTACTAAAGGCAGGCTGGTGGGAAGTGCTGGCACAACTTTGACAGTACCATCAATTACTATTTGAGGTTTTGGGGTATTTGGAGCTAGTGTTTGATACTGGGCGGCGGCTTCGCTCGGCCAGTTTTGACTGTTGAATGCTTGTTTTAGCAATTCTCCTGATTTGAGGGGATTTAATTCAAAATTCATGTAAAATTTATCGACAATTATCAAATTGCCAGTGATGCGCTTGATACCTTTTTGATTTAAGGTGTTACCGAGGGCGATCGCCTCTTCCCAAACAAACAACGGATCTTCACTACCCTGAACAATCAAATCGCCTGTTAATACGCCGTCTTTGATTGTGCCGTCGGTACTAATTAAGGTAATAAATTGATGTTCCGGCCCGAATTCTTGCAGGGCTACCAGAGATGTGGCGACTTTGGTAATGGATGCGGCTGACAGAGGAACTGTACCTTGATGGTTGGCTAGCAAAGTATTGCCCGATTGCATCCAGATTCCTTGGTCTTCTTTGGCAGAACCTTGGGCTGTCAATCCGTTGAGATATTGCTGGATTTTGGTATTTGTGGCGGTTTCGGGATTGTTGACAGAGACTGTTAAGGGCTGACTTGGTTTAACCGGCGGCGGGGAAGATTCGGCTATAGGAGAGGGAGTTGCAAGTTGGGCTGATTCGGTAGCGGCGCATCCGGTGATAATTGTGAGAATGGCGATCGAACTTACAGCAGTCAAGTAGCGGTTTTTCAACATTACCTTAATTTTTTCCATCAAATTTACCATCATCTGTCGGCACGCCCGATGGAAAGTTTAGCATTAGCTGCGCGTCTTCCTTCTCCGATCTTGCTTCGCGCACTTCGCGTCTTCTTGCTTTCGTTAAATAGATATCTGGAAATGCTTCGGGATTTGATATTCAGCGCCTGGGGCCTTCACCCCAGGCCGGGCAAATTCTCGATCGACTGGTTTATCCAGCCATACTCCCCATACTTAGCGGCACCATTTCTCCGTGCATCGTCAGGCCTAATAACATCGACTCATTAACTCGGATCGTTTCTCCTGTAAGCGCGCAGCGTTCCTCCTGCTGTGCTGTGGCATTAATACTGGCTCGAATATCCTCTCGGCAAAACATCTGGCGATACTCTCCAGACTTCTGCTGGACGTAATTCCAGAGCAAATCTCGAATCAAAGCTTGATAGCCTTGATTCCCCGCGAGCTCTTTGAGTCTCTCCTTGAGCTCTTTTTCTAGTCGAATGCTGGTGACTTCCATTTCGGTGGTTGAGGTTCTAGGTAAGGTATGCATTATTTTTCTCCGTGACAGGTGGACATACGTGTAATATCAGTGTAGTATGTTTAAAGCTAGATTTAAAGGTCTCCGATCGCTTTGTGCCTACTGTGACATTTCTCTCCACCAATTCCACCTATCAACCGCAGCGCGATCGCCCTTGGGGTTGCAGCGACTCGTCACGGCACGTTTTGATGGTGGGTTTGGTCACCACAGCAACCTTCTGGGCGGGCGATCGTCTAAATAAACCCGGTTATAGTGGATTAAGACAAAATGCAGAAATTAATTACAACCAGGTAGACCGGGACGGTCTGGGAGTGGCACAGCCACAAAAAGATACGCGAAGCGGGAGGTACAGCTAAAAAAACTGTACCGACACAGGATGAAAATTTGCATGAAAGCAGTTTTTTTGGCCCCCGCTTCTGTCGTAACAGAAACGGGGGCATTTGATTGGATATTTGAGCAATTTGGAAAGGCTTGGGGAACTCGCAAAAACTAGGTGTAGCCAATGCTAGCGAAACGAAAATCCCAAATCAAAAATCTAAAATTCAAAATCTAAAATCCAAATGAGGAGGAGCAAGCCGTGATCATAGCAACTGATGTATTGAGGCAATCTGTAGTTGTATTTTCTCAAAATTACTTACCGATGAGCCGTGTCAATATCAAACGGGCGATCGTACTTTTGGTAACAGGCAAGGCTGAACCTCTGGATTTTAGCATCGGCAATGGCTATCTGGTGCGATCGCCCAGCACCAGCATCCATGTACCCGAACAAATCCGCTTGACTTTTGGTAACAGGGAGCGCGTTTGGAAAGTGCCACCGGTTAATCGCCGGGAAGTGCTGCGCCGCGACGCCCATGCTTGCCAATACTGTGGCAGCAATCGGCATTTGACGTTGGATCATGTGATGCCTCGATCGAAGGGCGGGCCGCACACTTGGGACAACGTGGTGACTGCTTGCGAAGGGTGCAACTCTCGTAAGGGCGATCGAACTCCCATAGAAGCTCAAATGTCTCTGCGAACTAAGCCGAAGGCTCCTATGCACCCCACTGTTGTTTTTGCCGAAATGTTTTGGCAAGAATACCAAATTGGTCATTAGTCATTGGTCATTGGTCATTGGTCATTGGTCATTGGTCATTAGTTAATCAAAAACAACTGACAACTAACAATTGTATTTCGCGATCGCATTTGTCACCCCAGAAACCAGGTTTCTTAATACATTGCTCGTGGATTGTCCCAAAACTCGTATAAACCCGATTTTTCACTGCCCATGCCTAATATGCGAACCAATGACCAATGACTAATGACCAATGACTGATGACTGATGATTAAGAGGGCGGGTTTTGCCATTTTTCTATTCATTTGTATCATATATTTTTAGCTAAACCCGCCCCTACGAAATGCTAATAACCAATGACCAATGACCAATGACCAATGACCAATGACTAATGACCAATGACCAATGACCAATGACTAATGACTAATGACTAATTTCAAATTTTCAATTTCAAATTTAGGGCTGTCAATATGCTGAAGTTGACTTATACTGAAACGGGCTTTAACCTGGAGCGTTTGGCTCAATCTCCCGAACAGTTAGTGGCGCTGCGAGTTGTGCTGGCTATGCGAGTTGGTCAAAGCATCAGCGTCGAACCGAGCACTGCGGCATTTTTGCTGCCGGCGAATTTGCCGGCGCTGTCTCTGTTGGAATCTGAGGCCCGCCGAAATGACAGCGAGGCGATCGATCTTTGTGTTGCTGATGCTGATTTTGTGGAAGTGACTCTGCGCGGTACGTGGATTGGAGGCGCGTCAGAGGGCGCTGATGGGGTGTTTGCGACTGTTTTGGGCGATCGGGCAGAACTGTTGTTGCTCAAACTCTGGCTCGAAACTCAGGCTGCTGCTGAGGTTGTCGGGGAAGTCGGCGATTAATATCTGATGAACAAGGAAAAAAAGAGGGAAGAGGGAAGAGGCTTGAAGGAAATATTTTCTTCATCTGGGCCTTTTCCACTCTTCCCATTCTCCCCCTCGGAAGCATCTCAGTTTTGATGTTGATTGCGCCCCAAAATATTATTTGGATGGCTTGACGGGCTTCACAACATAGTCAGAAGGCTTAACAGGAACTTTGCCTTGTTTCGCCATAGCTTTGTAAATCATGGCTGCTACTTCCCCGCGAGTTGCTATTTTGTTTGGCTGCAAAAGTGTAGGATTGGGATGGTTGACAACAATGCCAGCTTTTGTTGCTGCTGCTAATTTGTCAACTGCCCATTTCGGAACTTTTTTCCTGTCTGTATAAACTTGTAAAATCTTGCTGGTATTTTTTTCTTGTTTCAGGTTTAAACCGCTAGCTAATGCTACGATGACTTCGACACGGGGAACGTCTTTTGTGGGACGGAATTCATTGTTGGGATATCCTTTAAGAAATCCTTTTTGTACGCTGCCATCGATCGCACTGGCGGCAGGGTTCTTGTCTTTCACGTCTTCAAAATTAATCGTTTTTCGGCTCGGTTCTTTGTCGGACATTCGCTCAATTAAGCGCGCTAGTTCGGCTCGCGTCATCGGTTCGTCAGGCCGAAACTTGTTGTCGGTGACATCAGTAAAGATTTTGCGATCGACTAAAGCGACAATAAAGGGACGCGCCCAATATTTTTCAGGAACATCGGACAATTTAACGGCGCCAACCTTTGGTTTAGCTGCTTTCGGTTTGATAATGACTGGAGGGACAGTCGATCGCGCAATTGGCGTTTCGGGAACCACGATCGTCCCCAGAAGAGGAAATACTGGTAAAACCGGCCCGATAGGTGCGACAGGGGCGATATCCGGTTGCGAGGGAACGATCGTGGTAGCGGGCGATCGCATATCCGAACTCGGCGACACAGGCGTTAATATTTTCAGACTGTCGGGCGCAGCAGCAGGTTGAGAAAAAACCGCTGGAAATTGCCAACTTCTGGCATTCAATCGATCGGGATTTCTGCCCGTTACCCAAAAGAAAATTGCTCCCATCGTGCCGAAAGCAACCAAGATCGCAATCAATTCATCAAAACCTAGAGGGTTTCTTTGCTTTAACGGGGGTTGTGGAGAAGACATACTTGTCACCTACTATCAATGAAGCAATTAAATCACATATTTTTTGAGTCTGGCGAAGGCAGAGACCGCTACCATCAACTATTCCAAAGTTCTCGCCGTCAATACTTGCGGCGGTGTGGCATCGGGAGGATAGATAAAATCAACTTTTATCGAGATCGGTTGCTGATGCAAGGCAATCAATCTCTTTCATCAGCGCCTTCTGCCGCTTCCGAAAGAGCGACTCCGACTCGGTTGACGAGAACTCCTGCCGCTACCAAAGCTTGGCTGGCGTTTGTTTTGATTGGGACGTGCCTGCTGCGATCGCCTCAAATCGCTGCCTCCGTAACCCGAACCAGTCGATCGATTGGCATTTGGCGGTGCTGGGCGTCTTACTGGCACGTTCGATGTGGGCGATCGCAAGCGGCCCGTCGTCCTTAAAACTTGACGGTTTCTCACAGCCGGAGGCGGGGCTTGGTAGCGAGTTTGATATTGCGAGACAGCTTGGCCGTAAGTATTGCCGTACCCGCCATATCCGCTCATAATTACCCCAGGCTGATAGAGTGGCGGCACGTAATATCGCGGTGTAAATAACAAACTGCCGATCGCCTGACCTGCCAAAGCCCCTGCAAACGGCGCCCAGAAGCCTGATTGCTGCCGAACTACCACCGTTTGTGGCTGACCTGTTTGAGGATTGTTAACAGTTTCAGTAACGTTGTGAACGTACTCTATTTTAAAATCTTCTGTCAAATGCAAGCTCGCTTTATTGTTATCCAGACTTAGATAACTTTTCTTGCCTGCCGAGATTTCTTCCTCCGTCAAGCGAGCCATTTGCAAATCGGTAGTACGGTAAACAGGGGTACTGCCGGGGGGAGTATTCAGCAACATCAAACTGTACTCGCCATCACTATCGTCGTAGGTAGCTTGCTGTACGGGATATTGACCTTGACTCAACTTATTGTTATTGTTTGGTGCAGCACCCACCGTGTTAATATTCCGATTTGCAGCCGGAGTTTCAGGCTGATTCACAGGAGATTGCGCGCTAGGAGAACCGCAGGCAGTTGCCGTCCACAATAATGTTAAAGCCATTAAATAAATTGTCAGTTTTCGCAGCATAATAAATAATAATTGGTCATTGGTCATTGGTCATTGGTCATTGGTCATTATTACCCAATACGGTTCAGTTAAGCCCGATCCCCCCTAGCCCCCCTTACAAAGCGGGGAACAAGAAGTTGCTCAAAGTCCCCCTTTTTAAGGGGGATGCGAGGGGGATCTCCGGGGAATAAACAGCGCTAACTGAAGCGTATTTAATTATCAACAACTTCCTCCACACACGATCGCACTTTGGACTCAAATCCTGATTTATTCACAGTTTAAAGACTAAAGCACTCACTACAAACCTTTTTTAGTTAAAATTTTTCTCATTATTAAAGGGGAATGAGTTCTGGAAAATTGACCAAAACTTGGTCGTTGGTAAGTTCGTCTCCCAACTGTGCGGGAGAAAAGTGAACTTGCACAGCTCGCAGCCTTTCTTGGTAATGTAAATTAATTAATGCTTTTAAGCCGACTTTCAGGGTGCTGATGTCAGCAAGGTCAGTTTCTAGAGCCGGAACTTCGCCTTCATAGGCGACTGTCAGCATCACCACCACATTTCTAGTTACTGGCAAAGACAAGGGGGAATTTTTATCGTAAACAGATGTACTATGTTGAGGCTCGCTCAGATAGCGATCCGCTGAATCCGTAAAAAGTTCATCTACATAATCGCCTGCTTCGCCTTCATCCCAAAAAACATCGCCGACATTGGCCGCTGCTTGCCAGTAGTTGTCATACTGCAACAGGTGATTGCAAATTTCAACCAGCCCTTCTCCTAACACTTCTAAATCGCCATCGGCATCAATTGCTTCTCTGGCGGTGCGGTTGAGAACTCCTAACAGCGGTGCAACTTCTTCGCCTGTTAGCTGAACGAATATGCGGCAAACTGCTAATCGAGTTTTACCTGTAAATTGATTGAATCGATCGCGCCAAGCATTCATAAAAAACTATAGTTGTAAATCTGTAGGGCTATATTTCCAACAATAGCAGGCGATTTGAACTCTTGCCGTCTAACCTCAGATTGAGATCGACGGTATTTTGAGCGATCGATTCCTCTTTAACAGTTGACAGTTGACAGTTGACAGTTGACAGCGAAGTTTTTAGGCTGGGGCTTAAATCCCCTGCCTAAAAACAATCCACCTAAAGGTGGGGGCTTGAATCCCCTGTGCTTTGGTGATTATTTGCTGTGCTTCACGATCGCAATCACAGCAAAGCAAATTGTGTCGATAATTTAAAATCAAAAAACCTCCAATCTGGCAAAATTGGAGGCTTGCTGAGCGAATACTTTGGTTTGAGATAACTATTTGACGATCGCACTTTCGGCTTGTTCGATCGCAATTTCCGAACTCAACTCGGCAACTTGCTCGATCGACAAATCCAGCTCGCCGCCCGGAGCTTCTGGATGTTCGCGAACGCCTGCAACCGCATCTGCTGGCTCAGTTACACCTGCATCTGCCGGATCTTCAAAAATTTCAAAATTATCGCTCATCGCAGCGCAAGCAGCAGAGGCGCGCTGACCGGCGCGATAGCTCATGTAAGCCGCACCGCCACCCAAAACCCCCAAACCCAGAAAACCAAGAGCTGTTGTTTTGTAAGATTTCCACGGATTAATTTGATCAGAGCCACCGGAACCTAGCAGCGTTGTCGCAGAACCAGATTTCGTCGCCCCAGATTTGTTGTAGGAATAGGGGAAAGCAGATGCAGCATCACCTATGGCAATGCTGCTGGCGATCGCCACGATGGAAGCAATGCCAACTAACACTTGAAACTTCTTCATGGTGTTCTGGATTTTGTAAAGGATCATTAAAAAATAAATGGTAACAGCTCTTTACAAATCTATCAACAGGCGATCGCCGCCCAAATCACAGATTGATCGCAACTGCCAACGCTCGCCCGATCTCAATAAAAATTTTAAATTACCAAATTACCAGGCTGAAACTATTGTGATGCAAGCGTTTTGGCTAAAAGATTGGTATAATTGAAAGTCAGGTGAGCCAATATTTCGATCGCACTCATATCAAAAAAATTGAGGTGAAATAGCAGAAATTTTAATACAGCGTGGCAAACACTTGATGACAAACTACATTTAAGGCTACTTTTGAAAAGACTTCGTTATTGGAAAACTTTTTATTTTTATGACAGACAGCGGGAATCAAGGCATTGAGCGAGATCCTCATCGATTGTTGGTCACAGGCGGGGCTGGATTTATCGGCTCCAATTTTGTGCATCACTGGTGCAGCAGCTATCCCAATTCACGAGTAGTCGTACTAGACGCTTTAACCTACGCCGGCAACCGACAAACCCTGGCAAGTTTGGAAGGAGGAGAAAATTTTCGGTTTGTCCAAGGCGATATCTGCGATCGAGCTCTAGTCGATACCTTGCTCAAAGCAGAAAACATCAACACAGTCGCCCACTTTGCCGCAGAATCCCACGTTGACAGGTCAATTATCGGGCCTGCCGCCTTCGTTCAAACCAACGTTGTCGGCACCTTCACACTCCTAGAAGCCTTCCGCAAGCATTGGGAAGCCATTGATGATTCGTCTGTCAAAGCACAAATGCGCTTCCTCCACGTTTCCACCGACGAAGTTTACGGCAGTCTCGGCCCCGACGACCCAGCATTTACCGAAACAACCGCCTACTCCCCCAACAGTCCCTACTCAGCCTCCAAAGCCGGCAGCGACCACCTCGCCCGCGCCTATTTCCACACCTACGGCCTCCCCACAATTATCACCAACTGTTCCAACAATTACGGGCCCTATCACTTCCCCGAAAAATTGATTCCATTAATGTGCATCAATATGCTATTGGGCAAACCGCTGCCAGTATACGGCGACGGTCAAAACGTGCGAGATTGGCTGTTCGTGCTCGACCACTGCCGCGCCTTAGATGCCGTGATCAACCGCGGACAGCCTGGGGAAACCTATAATGTTGGCGGCAACAACGAGGTAAAAAATCTCGATTTAGTCAAAATGCTCTGTCAGTTAATGGACGAATTAGCCCCAGATTTACCCGCGCGTCCTTGCGAACAACTGATCTCATTTGTCAAAGATCGAGCTGGGCACGATCGGCGTTACGCTATTGATGCCAACAAAATTAAAACAGAGTTGGGCTGGACTCCCTCAGTCACAGTTGAAGAAGGTTTGCGACAGACCGTGGAATGGTACTTAGCCCATCGCGAGTGGTGGGAACCCCTACTTTCCGAGGAATATCAAACTTATTACAGCAAAATATACGCTAATTAGTCAGTTTCGTGCGATCGCACGCCAGCGTGTAAATCATTAACCGGGTTTTTCAACTCTTATCCAGGTCTTGAACCAAGCATTTTAGTTAAAAAACCCGGTTTCCGCGTAAATCCTGATTTAATTAAGTGCATTTTATATCATAAATATTCACCATTGTCAATCTTTGTGAAGATTTAGTTAACAGTCATCCCAAACGCACAAATTTAAGTGGTTGTGGCTGATAATTTCAATAGAGCGATCAAATTAAACATTTTAGAAGCTTTTAGTAAACACAGAAAGCAGCAATGACCGAAATCAACTGGCTCAAACAAGTCCAAGAACCTAAATACTGGCTGTTAGGCATCGCCTCCGGTTTGATTGCCCTCCACCTGACTCTGACTTCCAGAACCAACGACACTGACCTGTTCGGCACAATGTTACTGTTTTGGGGAGTCGTAGCATTTCTGATTTGGGAAAGGCACGAATCCTTAACCTTTGAAAGCGGAATTTTCGCCAGCTTCTTTGGGGCATCGTTAATTGCTTTCATCTTGCTCAAAAGTTCTTCGATACCTGCGGGATACGACTTTTTTATCAGACTTTCGCCCTTCTTGACAGGAGTAAGTCTGGCGTTGCTAGCTTCCGGCACAAAAGGGCTGAAACAATACTGGCAGGAACTGCTAATTCTTGCCTACACAGCCATTCCTCCCGGATTGATCGGAGTATTCGTTGACGTAGCCCAATTAACAGCAAAATTTTCTGCTTTCATCCTGCACTACTTAGGATTTGAAGTGATACGGAAAGGAGTATTTCTCATCCTAGAAAAAGGCAGCGTGGAAGTGTATCACGGCTGTTCTGGCGTGAATGCAATTCTACAATTATTAGGATTAGCCCTGGTTTTCATGCTGATGTTTCCGACAACTTTAGGTCAAAAGATTGTAGTACCAATCGTGGCAATAATTACTGCATTTGTAGTGAATGCCGCGCGAGTCGCTCTCATGGCTGTGCTGGTATCGCTATCTCAACCCGCAGCATTTAAATACTGGCACGAAGGAAATGGTTCGGTAGTATTTTCGATGATTGCTGTCTTCATTTTCGGGTTATTCTGCTGGTTTGCAATTTTGAAAGACGAACCGCCCACTAAGGAAAAACAAAATTGCTAATGGCTATTACCTATTGGAAACCAGTTAGGATTTCTCTTTTGGCTATTACTTTTGCAGGGGTTTTGTTAGTCGCCGGAAAGTTCACCTTATATCCTTCGACTGGAAATCAGGCTGCCACCCAGTTTGAATTTCCAGAGTCAGTACCTCTAGCAGAGTGGAAACTACAAAAGAGCACCCCACTCAAAATTAGCGATACTTCAGAAGTCAAAGCTGCCAGAAAGTATGAATATCAAAAAAGTAGCATTGCTTTAGAAATAGAGATGCGCTATGCGGTAAACACCATCGGGGATGTGGAAAGTATGATGAAGGGACATACTATTCTCAAGTCGTCTCCTGGTAAACTAGCATTAGCAAAGACTCAAGGCGCGGGGTTTCACGGAATTTTGCAACAGCAAAATCGACTGTATTTGAGTTCGTGTATCAATCCTCGTGGCGGTGCTACAGTCACTGCCGAACAGTTTAGATACAATCGCAATACTCGCGATTGGCAGCCAAACCGCATTCTGTTTTGGCTGTTGGGTAGGGGTAATATTCAAGACCGGCGATGTTTGTGGGCTCAGATGTCTGTACCTTTGGATAAAACAACTCCAGAAGATGCCCAAAAAATTCTAGAAAATGCTTGGGTTTCTTGGTATGGGTGGTGGCAACCACGATTTCCCGAACCTTAAGTGAAGTCAAGAGAGATTTTTTGTAACCACAATTGTGATTATTTATGAATGACGTACAAGGCGAGCAAGGTTTTTCGATCTACAGGCTGCGTTGGATTGGCTACGGTCTATTAATTCTATCTTTATTAGATACGATCGCAGTTCTGATACCAGCAAATTTTGGGAATCGCGTCTGGGAATTGCAGACGATTGGCGCTGTGGTGGAACGGGTGCCAGTTCCTCTATTGGCAATGGCGCTGATATTTTTTGGAGAAGGATATGACCGCAGAAGCTTGGAAAACGTTTTTTTGAAGGTTTTGTCTTGGGTGTGTCTGCTGCTGGCGGTGGTTTTTCTGTTGATGATGCCTTTGGGAATTTTTGGCACTATCTACGTGAACAACCAAAATGACAAGCAAATTACTGCTCAAGCCAACCAACAATTAGCTCAGTTGCAGCAGGTAGAAGAAAAGTTAAATAAGGGTACTCCTGAAGATTTAAAGAATTTGGCAGGGGAACTTAGCCGTTTGGGGGTACCAGCGGATACCCAAAACCCGCAGGAATTGAAAAGCCAAATTCTTTCGAGAATTACTCCGGCTAAGGAACGGTTGCAGTCTCAAAGCGCCACGGTTCAGTCAAGTCAGCGCTTGGGGTTATTCAAAAATGCTGTTAAGTGGCTGCTGGGCGCGTTGATTTCTAGTGTTTTGTTTTTCACAATCTGGCGCGGTACTGATTGGGCTCGTTAAGTAAGTATTGGTGTCAAATTATGCCTGAAACCATTGAATAATTTCGCTTTAATCTGAGTCTAGATCCCCCTAAATCCCCATGAATAAGGGGGACTTTGATCGGAATTCTTGTCCCCACCTTTTTTTAAGGGTGGTTAGGGGAATCTGTCTTAACCCAAGCGTATTGTATTATTTTAAGCAACTGGGTTTCTGCATTCATATACTGTACATGGGGAGCATTGGCAAGTCTTTTTCGAGACGCTCAATAGCTTGAATGCCTGTCAGTTAATTCAGGATCTGTCAAAAAATCTTGGGCTGTGACAACCATATATGGTGCTAGTATTTTATGGCGATCGGCAATTTAGCAATTTCTGTGAAAAATAGCTTGAGTGGTGGCGGTTATGTTAGCGAACTGCTGTACTCATAACTTTCTTTTGATAAATCTTGTGTCTGCTGCAATTTGTGTACTAGAAATTGCACAAAATCGAGCACTTCCTGCTGTTTGTCTGTCGAAAGCATCCGCAGATTATCTAATAATATTTTTTCGATATCGAGTGTTTGTGTCATTGATTTTTACCTGCACATCGATCGTGTTTTTGTACGGGTATTTGTAGGGCGCGTACTGCACACTTTACCTGTTCTATATCAAATTTGCACTGTCAGCAGGCGAAGATCGCTTTTTAAGTGCCACGAGTAAGATGTTTGAGTCAGATGGTGCGCCGAAATTGAGTAAGAAAAAGAAATTCGGATGCGAATCACAAAGGCGTTGACATACATGAGCAATTTGCGGTATTTTGTTCATATGATGTATTGTACTGCATCTGCAACACAATCATAAGTCAACCCTATATCTACAAGGTATACTGGAGTCAAAAGTTATGAGAATCAAAGGCCAAGACTCAATAATCGAAATAATAGCTGCGTGTAAGGTAAAGCCAAGTGAGAGTCTTGAGAGCGAAGAAATTGAATTTAAACAGTATAGAGATATTCAAGCACTCCATAATGCTAAAGATTTAGCTGATGAATTTTCAGCCTTATCCAATTGTCGCGGTGGAATTATCATTGTTGGAATTAAAGACAGTTCTAACGTAGTCGATCAAAATTGGCTCAGTCAACTTGTTGGTTTTGAACATGGAGACATTATTGAAATTGAGCAGCGTCTAAAAGGAAAGCTAAAACCTTCTCTGGAGATGTGTGTTGAATATTTACAGTTTGAAAGTAAGTTTTATTTAATTATTCATGTCCCACATCGACGAGATTCTTTGATAACTACATCAAGTGGCAAGGTTTACATTAGAGATGGTAGATCAAGCCGTCCTATGGAGCCTGATGAAATTAGGGAAGCCGTCACCAATTTACAAAATTATGATTGGAGTGCAGATTTATTAGATTTAAATGTGATTACTTGCTTAGAGCCTGTTGCGTTGGATCAAGCTTATAAAGATTATTGTATTAGGAAAGAATATACTGTAGAATCTCAGCCCGATAAAGATGCTTTTTTAGAGGCAATTGGAGCAACAAATAACGGTTGTCTCACAAAAGCTGGATTGTTGTTTCTGGGAAAATCGGATTTAATTAGAGAATGGCTCGGTGCTTATGAATATAGATTTAGTTGCAAAACCCGATCTGGAAAGCTACTTATAAACAAAGTATGGGAAGGATGTGTTTGGAGCTCTATAAAATTAGCAAATGACTACTTTTATGTCTGTAATGACAATCAAGAAATTAAATTCAAAGACAAGATTTACAATGTACCAATTCTTGATAAATTTGCATTTCATGAGGCTTTTATTAATTCTATTGTCCATAGAGATTATTCGATAGACGGAATGATATCTGTTGATTTTGATTTAGCAAAAATGACTATTACTAATCCAGGTAATTTCTATGGTGGAGTTACGTCAGAAAACATTGTGTTCCATCAACCGAGGCATCGAAATAAAGCTTTGGCTAAGCTCATGATGCAGTTTCAGCTTGTTGACAGGGCTGGAATGGGTGTTAAGAGAATGGGTCTAGGTTCTTTAATATATGGGAGAGAATTTCCGAAATTTGAAGAATCGTTTCATTGCGTAGAGGTTGGTATGCAAGCTGAATCAGTTTTACCAGGAATATTTGTGTTAGTGCAAATTAATCCTAATGCCTATGGATTGATCGATTTGATTTTAATCAATAGTCTGTATAGGAAAGGAGCAATCTCTGTTAATGAAGCTCAGAAAAGAATTCGTTCTATTTCAACAAATCCTTGGATAGATTTAAAGGAGTCGGTTGAGAGAGTAGAACAAATTGAATTTTGTGGAAGTAAAGATGGAGTTTATATAAGAGTTAATCCTAAATGGAATGATTTTTTTGATACAAGAAAAGTTTTTTCAGTGACAACAACATCAACAAAACACGTTAGACTATACGATTATTTAATGGAATTTGAAGAGGCATCAAATGATGATATAACTACTCTTCTGGAACACAAGAACTCTACTTATACAAGTAAGTTTTTAAAAGATGCAAAATATGTTTATCGTACTGGTATTTCAAGAAACTCACGTTGGTTACTCAGAAATGATGGAGGTGAAAAATAAAATTTGTAATGGTGGCTGCTCTTATTTCGGTATGTATCAATTTTTCCCGACAGGTGAAATGCGATAGCCCGCAACTCCTCCCGATCGCCCACCCTTTTCCCATATCCCAGCAAAACACAACCATTAAAATCATAAAAAACACGAATACGCAACACCGATTAACCATCGCCTTGCACCTCAATAGTATAACTGTAACCTTGTTCAGTCAAAAACAGTTGTCGGTGTCGCGCAAAATCCTCCTCACAAGTTTGTAGCGAGACTAATGTATAAAAACTCGCAGTATGTCCGTCAGATTTCGGGCGGAGAATTCGTCCGAGGCGCTGCGCTTCTTCTTGGCGAGAACCATATTTACCCGATACCTGAATCAACACATCGGCATCGGGTAAATCGACGGCAAAATTGCCCACGCGAGATAGAATTAATCCGGGAATCTCTTTGTGACGGAATGCTTCGTATAGCCGATCGCGCTCAACCTGTTTTGTCTTCCCCGTAATCAGTGGTAATTTGGTAACAAGGGCGATCGCATCCAACTGTTCGAGATACTCACCAATAATTAAAATACGGTGTCCCGCCTCCTTTTGCAACAAACTTTGCACCACATCCAACTTACCCGGATTTTCCGCAGCAATCCGAAACTGACTGCGGCGAGGCGCTAGGGCATATTCCATCTTTTCGGCCTCATTTTGGGCGACACGGATTTCGGTACAATTGGCTGTAGCAATAAATCCCTGTCCTTCCAATTCCCGCCAAGGTACGTCGTAGCGCTTGGGGCCAATTAGCGTGAAAACATCGCCTTCTTTCCCGTCTTCGCGAATCAATGTCGCCGTCAAACCTAACCTGCGTCGCGCTTGTAAGTCGGCGGTAATCCGAAATATCGGTGCGGGTAATAGATGCACTTCATCATAAATAATCAGTCCCCAGGATTGCGCGTTAAATAACTCGAAGTGGGGGAATTCATCATCTTTAGTCGATCGATAACTGAGCATTTGGTACGTCGAGAGAGTTACAGAAGCCGTTTTTTTGCTGTTGCTGCTGTACTCGGCGATCGCATCTTCAGTTAAACTCGTTTTGTCTAATATTTCCCTGCGCCACTGATGCACCGAAGTCAAACTACTGGTGAGAATCAATGTTTTTTGCTGCACCAAACTCATCGCAATCATCCCCACAATCGTCTTACCAGCGCCGCAGGGTAGGACGATCGTACCGCTGCCACCTCTAACCTCTCCGCTCTGATAGAATGCTTCTACTGCTTCCTTTTGATAGGCACGCAAATTAAAGGGTAAGTCGCTTCCTAAAGTGCGATCGCGCAACGTAATTTTCAACTCCGCACCTTCGACATATCCAGCTAAATCTTCCGCCGGATAACCCACAGCTAGCAAAGCTTGTTTGAGTACACCGCGATTCCCCGCATCGACTTGAAAGCAAAGATCCGAAATCCGCTTACCTAACAGCGGTTTTACGCGCTCATCCCGCACTAGCAACTCCGTCAGCGGGCGATCGGCAATCCGCAGTTGTAAATCGGTATTTTCCGCATCAATCCTTTCAATTACCGTCAATCCGTAGCGCGTACCAAGCAGTTGGATTTCCTGCGCTACCGACTCAGGAATGTCATATTTGGCATACTTTCGCAAAGCTGCGATCATCAATTCAACTAACATTCCCGCCGCCCGCGCATTCCACACGCTTAAGGGCGTGATGCGATAGGTGTGGATGTGTTCGGGACTTTTGATTAATTCGGCAAAGGGTGCGATCGCTTCTCGTGCTTTTTGTGCTGTTGGGGCGTGCACTTCTAGTAAAATTGAGCGATCGCTCTGTACGATTAAAGCATTTTCAGCAACATAACTCATAAGTAGAAGGAAGAAGGAAGAAGGAAGAAGGAAGAAGGAAGAAGGAAGAAGGAAGAAGGAAGAGGGAAAAAGGAAGAAGGAAGAGGGAAGAGGGAAGAAGGAAGAGAAATGTTTGGTTTATTTTATCCAGTCTATGTCAAAGGTGCGTCGCGATCGAGATTGTCGATCGCATTTATGGATTTATCGTCAGTGATATCCTTTCCATTTGCATCGGAATAATAATTTTCCTAGAGCGTCCCCGCTCGCGAGTCGCGAGCGCGAGCGGGGACGCTCGCACTGTATAATTCCGATGTAACCGGAAAGAATATGACGCACCCTACAAATACTATCTCTTAAAATTCTTGTGGAGTGGGCATCTTGTCCGCCCCAAGGGGAGCATCTCATTTTTGCAAAAAAATATTTTTTCTTTGAGTGCGAGCGTCCCCGCTCGCGAGGTGTATAATACTCGCGAGCGGGGACAGCACTATAAATGGAAAAATGAGATACTCCCGCCCCAAACATCCAATTCTAATGCCACAACAGCTTATTTATCACTCTGAGGCAAAACATAACCTATTTGGCGCAGGGCGGTGCGAAATTTAGTTTCCTGGCCCAATGGAACCGCTAAAGTGCGATCGCCCGCCAACTGACAGAACTTTTTAGTACGGGAATCATTCGCAATCAGCAATGCTAAATGGGCGGTAGTACATTCGATCAACCTGACACTACCTATATCTTGCACGCTATTCGATCGCTCCATAACATCAGTTAAAAATTGTTGCACAGTTTGCGGTAGCGGTTCAATACTCCTGGCGTCCAAAAACTCTGTAAACTCAGTTAATGGATATCCGTTTTCAATGGCTGCGAAGATTTTTGGGCGATCCAGACGCCACACAACATCCGACACTTTCTTAGTATAGATATCTAGGACGATCGCATCAGATGTCTCCACACCATCTCCCGCCGCAATAATTTCAAGATTCGGTAATACCCGCAGCGTTTGACGGATCTCAATTACTGGCGGAGTATACTTATCCGTCAACTCCAAACAGTAAGCCCCCAAACTCGTCAAGCGAAAATATACTAAGCCATCATAACGACTGAGGAATTCCATATAGTCCGTTCCCCAAAGATTGTCATAATCGCTTGGTATGAGCGCAGGATCGACATATGCAACATCAATGATTCCCAAAGTAGCAGCATACTCAAACAAAAAACACCGCATATATCGTTCTTCCAGAATCGACCAACTATGGCCACCCAATTCTGATAAGTTTCCATACCCAGCTTCACCAATATATAAACAGTACGGTTCCTCTGTTACCTCAAATCTATGACCTGTTGCGACTAGATATTTACTAAAATCATAAAATAGAATCCACTTACCGACAGGACATTCTGCGAGCACAGAGACGATCGCATCTCTGCGCCACGCCACATCCGTCATCCCATTTGCACCCCGGCCAGTTTGTCCTTTGATCGCATCAATGCGGCGAAATTCATCAAAGATTTTGGTCTTTAACCAGCGCTTCCATGCTGTTTGTAAACCTTTGGCGGGTGATTCTTGTAAGGCTTTCAGTCCCGCTTTTGTCAAAACTAGCTTTTTGCCCGATCGTTCCGCGAACTTGCTCCCTTGCGCTATCATTATCCAAGCAAAGGGCTTAATGCTACCGACTTCAGCGAATACTTCATCATCATAGTCGCTATCCTGCGCTAGGGTAATTTGACGCTGTTCCTCATTATAAAAATCACCGCCTTGCAATATAGAGGCGATCGCTTTTACACTTGCAGCACTAGCTAAACCAGTTCTCACGCTAACAGCAACTTTCCCCGACTGAATCAAACGCAAAACAGCAGCTAAATCCTTTGTGGCTGCCAACTGTGTTTCACAAGAAGCCAAGGGAATATCGTATTCTTCTGTATCTTTTTCCCCTGTACTATAGTTGTATTTTCGGACGCTGAGTTTAACATGATTTTTTAATGTTTCACCACTATGATCCAAGGTCGTTTTTTTCGGCTTTGGCACAAATTTTAGCAATGATTTTTCTAAATCGTAAGGAATCTTGCTGCCATAAATAAACAAGCATAGCAGTGATGGTTCTCTGTTAGTTCCATAGCGATCGATTGTTCCAAAATTTGGTGATTCTCCGTATTTCGCCCTAAATATTTCAGGAAAATAATAGCCATCCTCCCCATGTATAACTTCAGCTACAGCCGCTTTTTGGAGATCGTCTAATTGCGTCCACAGTTTCCGAAGGTTATCTCCCAGCAATTGCGATCTAATTCCATCAACAAGATCCGCTTTACGGGTTAATTTACGAGAATCGGGTAATAATGCTTTGAGCTTTTTTAAATCGTCAACAATTATTGCTTCCAGTGCCTGTTGGAGGCTAAGAAGGTTATCTATACTTGGGTAACGCGGCATAATTTTTGGCGATGCGCCCGCTTCAAAAAAAAATTGCAACCCAATTATAACAACTTTATGGGATGCGAAACTTGAATTTTTGTTACAAGATTCAGAATTTTGGTTCAACAGTTACGGTACGATGAACCGGAACTCTGCATAGGTTATTTGTTTGGATTTTTAAGGGAATATTTCTCACCCTAAAATTACCTGGTTCAAGAGTCGTCATCAAGTCCTTCGTAAGTTTTTTACATCTTTACTTTTAATCGTTGGAGGTTGGCTGCTTTCTTCTAGCAAACAAACCCGACATACTTAAACCTGTCACCAGCAAGCCGAGCATTCCCAATCCGTTTAAAATCGGGTAAATTGCTTGCAGGTGAAAAATTTCACCTGTATGAATTTTCAACAATAATCTCGATGAAATTCCTGTGCTAATCGGCCACTCTTTGACAACTGTTGTAGCCATTCCAGTCAACACAGTGAGGGTAATTGGTAAAAAAACAATTATAGCTAGAATGCGATGGTACTTGCGAAATGCTTTTTTCATAACGGTTGAAAATTTAGAAATACTCAGCTTATATAATGAGGTAGCATTGAGTGTTTGTTTCTGAGCAATTACGGCGAACGCCGCACTAGAAACAAACACTCAAATTAGCACTTACATTTTGGACTTAGGAATGCTAGCGATGGTCTTTTCTAGCGACTGCAATTCAACCAGCACTAGGTCTTTGCTGGGCTTGGCTTTTTTGAGTTCGTTTGTTACTTTTTCTGTAGTTTCTTCAACGGTATCGTAGCTTTTAGGTTCCTTAGCTTTGATGCCATCTTCGACTTTCTTCCAGGAAGTTTCAAACTTGTCAAATTCGGTTTTAGCTTTAACGAAATCACCAGTGTCAACTGCTGCTTTGGTATTAGTAACTACACTCATTAACTCTGGATAGCTAGCAGTAGATACTGGTTTCTCAGATCCGGTGGTAGTAGTAGTAGTCGTAGTCGTAGCAGGGGGAACCGCTGAAGGTGGGGTTGACGGAGTGGATGCTTCTTTGTCGCCGCAACCAGCCAAAGCTACAAGGGTGACGGCACTGAGGATAAGGATTGGATTGAAACGAGCCATGAAAACTCCTAAAAAATTAAGACTACAATCTATTGTGTCACAAAACCAGCAGATCGATCGCTCAAACGGCAATTTTTGCAATTAATCGCAGTTAGCAGCCAGCCCAAAAGGATCGCGCTGCTAGCGCTGTCATCTTCGAGACGGCGCGGGAGTTACAGAAACCGAGTTTCGGGAATGAAGGTAATGTGATCGCTGACAGGATTTAACAATCTAAAGGAAACGTCGAAATGTTAGTGTATCGAAACTGACAAAGTGTAACTCGCACCGCCTCGTTCTGTACCGACGACTATCTGATATTTTCCCGTCTGGGGCAATTATTCCGACCAAGTTTTTGCTCCTTCAGTTAAGGCGTTTGTATTCGGATCGATCGCATTAAAAACAGCATTTGCTTCGACTGATTGAATTTCAAGATTCATCCTTTAACTTTGTTTGACACCAATCAAATAAATTATGACTTTGCCGCGCGCTACTCCTCCTTTTACTTCGACTGAGCTAGCACCTCTTTTAAACTTAATCTGCTGCTGTCACTGAACCATTAAAATTGCCGATTGTTCCCGGATTGCTGTGGAGGGGAAAATGCTGGACATAGCCTTGACTGAAGCTGGAAAAATTGCAGAGGCACTTAAGCCGATTATCAAATTATTTAGCTGTTTGAAAGTTTTTGCTGGTTTGTTCATGGGAGTTTCACTCTTAGTATGAAATGGATTTACTTGTACGATTATAGCTAAGCATTCCTGTCTGCGTGCGATCGCCCTTGCAGATAAATTTTAGCTTTCTGTCAACGGCTTTTTCGCCCTCGCCCTCGCCCCAGACTTGATTTGAGTTTCGAGATTTGAGATTAAACCCTAGGATGTGGGATAATTTTGGGCGATCGCAATTTATGCTACTGTACAGTCGCCAGCGAGTGCGGTAAAGTAAAAACACCCAGAACACGCTGTTACAAAAAAATTGTACACTTCCTAATTATCACAAACCAAACGATATGACGCAACAGCCAGCCATTACCTATCGCACCGAAAGCGACTCAATGGGAGACAAACAAATCCCATCTACCGTTTACTACGGCATTCAAACTCTGCGCGCCGTTGAAAATTTTCCAATTAGCGGTATCAAACCTTTATCAACTTACGTCGATGCTTGCGTTTTAATTAAAAAAGCTGCGGCGATAGTCAACGGTAAACTCGGCTGCATTCCTGAAGATATCAGCCAAGCACTGATCCAAGCTGCTGATGAAGTTTTAGCAGGAAATTTGCGCGATCAATTTGTAGTTGATGTTTACCAAGCAGGCGCGGGAACTTCTCACCACATGAATATTAATGAAGTTCTTTCCAATCGCGCTTTGGAAATTATGGGCGATGAAAAAGGCAACTACAAGCGCGTCAGTCCCAACGATCATGTAAACTACGGTCAATCTACCAATGATGTGATTCCGACTGCGATTCGGATCGGCGGATTGTTGGCGTTAGAAAATACTTTGTTTCCGGCTTTGTCGGATGCCGTAGTCGCCCTAGAAAACAAAGCAGAAGAATTCAAAAATATTGTTAAATCCGGCCGCACTCATATGCAAGATGCTGTGCCGGTTCGACTCGGCGACACCTTCGGCGCTTGGGCGCAAATTCTCAGAGAACATACCTTGAGAATTGACAGGGCATCCGATGATTTGACATCCCTGGGACTGGGGGGAAGTGCCGCAGGAACAGGGTTAAATACTCACCCTGAATACTCTCAAAAAGTTGCTGAAATTCTCTCAGAATTAATCGACCACCCCCTAAAACCAGCACCGCATTTAATGGCAGCGATGCAGAGTATGGCACCGTTTGTTAATGTCTCCGGCGCACTGCGAAATCTCGCTCAGGATTGCGTTAAAATGTCCCATGACTTGCGTTTGATGGACTCCGGCCCGAAAACGGGTTTTAAGGAAATTCAACTGCCTCCGGTGCAACCTGGTTCGTCAATTATGCCGGGAAAATACAATCCTGTGATGGCAGAAATGACTTCGATTGTGTGTTTTCAAGTTATGGGTTACGATAGCGCGATCGCCCTTGCCGCCCAAGCTGGACAATTGGAATTGAACGTGATGATGCCCTTAATCGCCTACAATCTGATTCACAGCATCGAAATTTTAGGCAACACCATCAGCGCCCTGACAACCAAATGTCTCGAAAAAATTGAAGCAAAGGGCGATCGATGTCTCGCCTACGCAGAAGGCAGTCTCGCCCTCGTTACCGCCCTCAACACTCACATCGGCTATCTCAACGCTGCCGCCGTCGCCAAAGAATCTCTCGAAACCGGCAAATCTTTGCGGCAAATTGTGCTAGAACGCGGTTTAATGAATGCAGAAGACTTGGCAACAGTTCTAGATTTAGAGAAAATGAGTGCGATGCCAACATCTTCTGCTAACGTATAGGATCTCGCAGGAATCAGCTAGAAACTAGAAGGCTGAACTCGATTTAATTTTGCATTCTGCCTTCTGAGTTCTGCTTAACGGCTGTCACAGGTTACAGTTAAAGAATTCAGAATTCAATCTCTTACATTTAATTCTGAATTTTTTTATAGTCTAAAGTTTGGGAGCAAAATTTATGCGCGCAGGTTCTTTTGGCAAATTAACTCAAGATAAAGAGAACACCACTCAAGTGACATTTCATTATGTGGAAGGTCACACGGAAACCTTTACTATCCCGATGCCTGCACAAGAATTTCAAGAGGAAGTGCTGAATTTATTAAATCAACCTTGGTTGACTTTTCATTTAGTCGATCAAACGGTTTTTATCTGCACTGCCAGGTTGGTGAAAGTGGAAGTTAAACCTGCTATCCCTGAACTGCAAGGCCAAGGAATATTCTCTAACTCGCAGCGAGTTAGTACCATGCAGCGGGCTGCTGTTGGTAGATTGCCGATGAATACTTGAACTTAGTTGATGGTAATTGGTAATTGGTCATGGGTAATTGGTAAGCTGTTTAGCATTTAAATTGGATATTTGGAACGGGTTCGCCTGCCCATTTCACAATATCTTTATTAATTTTTGATGTACAATTTAAACGTAGAACAGCTTAATAGGTAATGGGTAATTGGTAATGGGTAATCACGAAACGAAAAAACATCAATAATCCATTTCTCCTTCCAATGCCCAATGCCCAATGCCCAATGCCCAATGCCCAATGCCCAATGCCCATTACCCATTACCCATTATGTCTGCTGTTAGTTTAATTCGTGCCAATTCATACGATCGCCAAAATCTACTAAAATCTTTAGAAAATTTGCTCGCACCCTTGGGCGGAATGTCGGCTTTTGTCAAATCGGGCGATCGGGTTTTACTCAAACCCAATCTTCTGACAGGTGCTCGCCCTACCAAAGAATGCGTCACCCGGCCAGAATTAGTTTACTGCGTGGCTAAAATGGTCATTGAAGCGGGCGGAAAACCGTTTTTAGGAGACAGTCCAGCTTTTGGTAGCGCGATGGGTGTAGCCAAAGCCAACGGTTATTTACCACTGTTGGCAGAACTCAATTTGCCAGTAGTGGAGTTTCAAGGAAAACGCTACGAAACAGTCAGCCAAGAGTTCAATCATCTCCGACTTTGCAAAGAAGCAATGGAAGCAGATGTCGTGATTAACTTGCCCAAACTCAAATCTCACGTTCAATTAACCGTGACAATGGGCGTAAAAAACTTGTTCGGCTGCGTACCGGGGAAAATGAAGGCTTGGTGGCACATGGAAGCCGGCAAAGATAGCGCCAGATTCGGTCAAATGCTGGTAGAAACGGCCCGAACAATTAACCCAAATCTGACGATTTTAGACGGTATAATCGGTCACGAAGGTAACGGGCCCAGCGGCGGCGAACCTAAGTTTTTAGGAATTTTGGGCGCGTCGAGTGATGTGTTTGCTTTGGATCGAACTTTAGTGGAAATTATTAATGTCGATCCGGCGCTGGTTCCGACTGTAGCTGCGGCGATCAAATTGCGGCTGTGCTCGAATTTGGAGGCGATCGATTTTCCGCTGTTGCACCCGGAAACTCTCAAAGTTTTGGATTGGAAGTTGCCCGAAAGTATGATGCCCATTGACTTTGGGATGCCCCGCGTGATCAAGTCTACTTTCAAAAATTTGTATATCCGCTTCATTAAAGAAAATAACGGAATGTATGTGTTTTTCTGTAAAAAGTGACAAAGCAAGTTGCAACGATCGGGACATTTTTTGGGTAGCGCCTGAAACCCGCATTCTACAGTTTAAATTTTAGCTTCTAAGGAACCTGAAACCCTATTCTACGCTGATTCCTGATTGAAAACTGTCCGAACTATTCATCTTACATCTTAAATGAGTTATCTTAAATAAGATGTTAAGCTCAAAACTATCCCGGAGCAATGTGTTTCTGAAGCCTAATAATTTTAGGCTACTCATCTAATGTGTATTACGATACACAATTTTCAACGACGATAATTGATGCCAGGATTTAAGCTTCAACTTCACTGGTGATCAGTCATCAAGTACCGAAATAAGGAGAACTACAATGCAAACTCAGAATTCCTTAAGTCCTACCGTCGTTTGTCCTATATCGGGACAGAGTATGAAACCCTGGTTATTGATCCCGGGTGATTGGCGAAGACCAACAAATAAAGAGTCATTTCAATTGTACTGGTGTCAAAAATCACAACTTGGATGCCTTAATCCTCTACCAGAACTTAAGCAAATCGAAAGCTTCTACGACATCGACGATTACTATACTCACCATACAGACTTTACCGACTCAAAATCTGCCTCTTCTATTTCCTTCTTCGATAAATTGCGCACCCACCTAGCTTGGCGTTTCGATAGGGGAGTAGATGTCACAACTCAATGGTGGAAACAGCACTTCGGGACTTCTTCTTACGAGATATTAGAAATCGGTTGCGCCAATGGCAAACTGCTGGAAGAATTCAAAGTAGATGGTCACAAGGTCTGGGGAGTAGAACCAGATAGACAAGCTTTGTTTTTCGCCAAGGAACGAAATCTTGATGTATATTATGGCACTGCTGAATCTTTGCCCCCGGAAATCACGTCGAGAAAGTACGACATAATTATTATGAACCACGTACTGGAACATACCCTAGATCCTTTACTGGCACTCCGCAATACTATGGACTTGCTCGTGGACGGTGGCAAATTGGTGATGGAAGTACCAAATAACTCGTGTATGGCGCTAAAAGCATCAGGGATTGCATGGCTCCACCTAGATGTGCCCAGGCATTTGTATTTCTTCACACCCGACAGTTTGCGCGCTATCTGTAAACAGGTGGGATTTGAGGTGATTTCTACTGAGTTTAATGGCTACTATCGCTTATTTACCAACGGTTGGATTGATGATGAAAGAAAAATCTTGAATTTGTTCAATTCAATGGAATTAAAGGGGATTGCTAAGCCCAAAGAAAACAGTAAATTCCAATCTTGGAAGTTACTACTGAAAACATTTCTTGCTCCCGACCACAAAAAATACGATTCAGTCAGAATTGTTGTAAAAAAGCCCTAGTAAGAGCGAAGGAAGGGAAATAAAGCTTTGAGAATTTCTTAGTAACTTGAGAATTTCAGCATCAAGGCTTCGCATTACCTAAGACAGGACTTACGCAGGGTGCATCTCACTTCGACAATTACCAGAAAAAATTGGGCTAAAGCCTCTCCCTTGTAGGGAGAAATTAAAAGTAGACTATTCATTACTCCAATCCTCTTCCTTCCAGGTAGAGGCCGCCCTCAACTGTCAACTGTCAACTGAATGAAGTCTTTTTTGCCTTGGTTCGAGTTTCCCTGCATAGCAAAGCTTCCATAAAGCTATATGAACTCGCACTATTCAAGCAAAACTGAGATGCTCCCCTGACGCACTACCTCTACATACGGTGTGAAAGTAGGAACAATCCCTCTTCAGGAATCGCCCCTATCCCTAGACCTCTTGCGTAAGTCCTGTAAAAGATTTTATTTAGGGCAGCCAGCGAGGGCGGAATCCTTTTAAAGCCAATGCTTGAGGTGATGGAGAATTATTAGATGTCGGTGCATTTTTTAAGTCGATCGCGATCAAGGTTGAAGACTCGATCGCATTTCCGCCCTCTGTTCTCAAATCTCCTGCGACTGGTTCTGATTTTTTGACAACTATCCGGTCTAACAGCAATTCTAACCAGTCGGGTGACAAACTCATTTTTGTCTCCACCTGATCTGGCAAAACGTTTGGTGTCAGGGATAAAATAGCGATGCCGTCTGCTTGGGGATTGGCTAATGTTGCGCTGTCTGGGGCGATCGCATCCAATCTGTCGATCGATCTGTTAAAATAAAATTCTTCTTGTTTACTGGAGAGTAATCGTCAACAAAAACCTACTAACTTTGCTGGGCTGCTCCGGTTCTGTAGCCTTAATGCTCTTAGCAGTAAATCCCGCCAATGCTAGCACCCCAATTTCCCAAAATCGCAGCATTGAGTTCAATCGCGAAATCGCAGCAAATTTAGATATAAATCAAGACGAAAGCCAATCCTCGCTGCCACAAATCAACTCTGATAAAATCGGAACCTCGCCACCATAAAATTAGGCTGCGACTGCACGGGCTGTCGAACCCAAGTCCTCCAAATGATCCAACAAGGACGGTTGATACTTCCTCAGTAACGTAGATAGTAATTTACAAAACAAGCAAAACTGAAGTTACAGAAAACAACCCATTAATTCGTGATTTAAATCGTCACAAGTTTAAAGTCGCCAGTCAAAATAATTAATTATTATTTCTACTTTTGGCTTGTGGCTTTTTATTTGTCAAAACTGACTATTTACAACAGAAGAGAGAAATTTCAACCATACAACACTTCTTCTACAGGTGGCGTAGCGTCTTTGGGGTCGAACTCTTTGAGTTTGAAAGCTTGCAACAAAAACAGCCAGATATAAAGCGGATTCAACAAAACATACCGCTGCCAGAGGCGCCGGGGCTCCTTCACCAGCCGAAACAACCATTCCAAACCTATCTTAGATAAAAACTCAGGAGATTTAGCCAAATTTCCCGCATGAAAATCGTAGGCTGCACCTACAGCAATCAGTGGCATCGATAAGTCGTCCCGGTATTCGTAAGCCCAGACTTCTTGTCGCGGACACCCCAAACCCACAAAAGTAATTGCTGCACCGCTGTTGCGAATTTGCTGGGCAATTTCCTGTTTCTCTTCCGGCGAAACGTGCCTAAATTTAGAAGGCTGAGTTCCCGCAATAATTAACTTGGGATAACGCTGGCAGAGATTGCGAGATAAAGCCTCCAGTACAGAAGCTTTAGAGCCGTACAAATAGATAGATAATCCTTCTTCGGCCGCACGTTCGCAGATTTGTAACATTGCATTTGGCCCGCCAACTCGATCGGGCAATCCCGTATTATAGAGCCAATTTAATGCCCATCTTACGGGTTGACCATCTGGCAATACTAAGTCAATGTGATTGATCCGATAGCGGTGAGTGCTATCAAGCACCCCAGTCATTACCCCATGAACTGCTAGAGCCGAAACAGAAAGTGGTGTTCTGGTGCTGGCTGCCGCCATAATTTTGTTGACAGCAGCTTCATAATTAAGGGCATTTACTAAGATGCCGAGTACATTCTTTTTCCCTAAATCAATCATGGAACACCTCTCTAAGCCAACACTTGCCGTTACAGTCATAAACCTCCTGTGGGATTGGTTTAACATTGTATTCAATCGTGTACCACAATTGCCCGGACATTTTTTTTGTCCAGCTCAATTCTGCGCCCCTTCTTTCAGCCACCGCTCGCGGTTACATTCATAAATCTCCCGTAGGATTTGTTTAACATTATATTTCATTTTCCAGTCAGGATAGTGACTGGCGAATTTTGAATTGTCGCTAATCCACCAAATATGATCGCCAATGCGATTCCCTTCAGCATAAGTCCAATTAAATTTGCGTTCCGCAATTGCCTCGCACATCTGGATGGCTTCTAACATCGAACAGTTGCTGTAGCGGCCTCCTCCTGTATTATAGACTTGCGCGCTTCTGGGAGCTTTATAATATTCATAAAATGCCGAAATTAAATCAGCACTGTGAATGTTGTCGCGGACTTGCTTGCCTTTGTAGCCAAACACGGTGTATGGCGTTCCTGTTACAGCACACTTCATCAAGTAGGCGAGGAATCCGTGCAATTGAGCTCCAGAATGATTGGGCCCAGTCAGACAGCCACCGCGAAAACAAGCCGTGTTCATATTAAAATAACGGCCGTATTCTTGAACTAAAATGTCAGCGGCTACTTTGGAAGCACCAAACAAACTGTGCAGACACTGGTCAATTGACATATCTTCCCGAATGCCGTTTTCGTAAGTGTGACCGGGTTCAATTTCCCACCTATGTTCTAATTCAACTAAAGGTAATCTGTTGGGCGTATCGCCGTATACTTTGTTAGTAGAAGTGAAAATGAAAACGGCTTTGGGACAGTACAAGCGAGTTACTTCTAAAAGATTGAGAGTACCGTTAGCGTTGACGGTAAAGTCTATTTTCGGAGCACGGGAAGCCCAATCGTGACTGGGTTGGGCTGCTGTGTGAATTACTAACTCGATCGACTCGCCGTACCGCTGAAAGATATTGGTAATCGCTTCATAGTCGCGAATGTCCACATCTAAATGGTAATACTTTGTTCCCAGTGATTTTTCTAGTTGTTGGCGGTTCCAATTAGTAGAACCATCAGCACCAAAAAAAAACTGGCGCATATTGTTGTCGATACCAACTATGTCGAAACCTTGTTTGGCAAAGAACTTACAAGCCTCAGACCCAATTAAACCCGCCGCTCCAGTAATGATTGCAACGCTCACATTTCACCGCCTAAAAAATATAGTTTTCTTTGTTTTGCGAGATCTAGGTAAAATCAGAATTTATCCTGATTTTCCTTGAAATACATTTTCGCACAATCCGGCAAAAAAATTACCCTTAAAATCCCAATCATAGATTTCCCTGACACGCTTTTGACCGGCACGACCCAAGCGCGATCGCAATTCACGATCCTGTGCTAAATACACTATAGCTTCTGTTAGACCTTTTACTGCACTTTCCGGATCAGTAGCCTCGACTTTAATGCCAGTTTCAGCAGTTACTTGAGTAGCTGGGCCACCCAAATCCAAACAAATCGTCGGACGGCCAACCCCCATCATTTCCGTGCAGACAAAACCGCCAGAGTCATGCAAACTCGGATGGAGAAGAACGTGAGATTCGCCCATTTTTGAAAGAGTTTCATTGCGCGGTAAAGCTCCCCAAAAATGTACTTTATTTCCCAGTCCCAATTCTGTCACCAAAGTTTCTAAACGCTGTCTTTCTGGACCATCTCCGACAATCCAATATTCCGATTGTTCCAGCTTCGCCTCCGCAAATGCACGGAGTCCCAAATGTACCCCTTTCCAGTGCAATAGACGACCAACACTAATAAATCTAATTGGTAGATCCGGCGGAGTTGGAAATTTTTCGAGTTCCTCAATTTCCCGCTGCGATAAACCGACTTGTGAGAAAATTTTCACATTTTTTGCTTTGAGAAATCGCAGTCTTGCTGCTGTTTCTTCGGTAGTAGCTAGCGCGACGGCACTGCGGCGCGCCGTCAGCCCCACAAACGGATCGCGTTCTCCGACGCTTTGAGCCAATGCTCGCAGCGTTTCGTAAATTTTGCCCCGGCGACTAAAATCTTGCCAAAAAGGCTTTGGTGCTGCCTCTGCGCCCCCGACAGGCCCCCAAATAAAAGGATGTGGTAACAGCGCTAGGAAACTTGGAGACCAATGTTTAACATAAGTTACGTGGTGTACTATGTCAAAACCGATTTCGCGATCGAGCTTTCGAGCGATAAAATAAGCCCAGATTTGCCACAAATAATAGTGAAGTTGCAGCAATCCCTGTTTTCCCTTCCAATCTTCGCTCCACCCAAACGGATCAAAATAAACAAAGTGCAGGTTTGGGACTGGATTGCGTTCTAGTTCTGCTTCAATGTACGATCGACAAAACGTCCGAGTAAATACCCAACTTTCGTGATGTTTAGCAGATTGGATCACAGTATTCCATCCTACTCCCTCTTCAGATCCCAGATTTGGTTCGCAAGCAAAGGCAGATAATAAAATTTTCATCAGTAATTGGTAATTAGTAATTAGTAATCGGGCATCGGGCATCGGGAATTGGGCATTGGGCATTGGGAATTTGGCATTGGGCATTGAGCATCGGGCATTGTAGATAGAATCGGGAAGTTATTGGTAACCAATAACCAATAACCAATAACTAATAACTAACAACTGTCAACTGTCAACCGTCAACTTACTTCATCAAAAAAGATGTAACTTCAACATAAGCTTTAGCTGCTGTTTCAGGAGTTTTTTGAGAAATTAGCTGCCGCGAATAGTCTCCCATCGATTCAATCAAATCAGGACTATCTATAAAAATCTTCATCTTTTCTGCCAACTCCTTGGCATTGCTAGGATCGAAAATATAACCGTTTTTCCCTGACGCAATTAACTCACTAGAAGCTGCACCGTTAGAACACAATACCGGTTTACCAAACACCATTGCTTCCGGTACAACCATGCCCCAGACATCCTCAAAAGTAGGAAAAACAAAAACATCAGCAAGCTGAAAATAAGCACCCAAACTTCCGTAATCAACCCATCCCACCCAGTTTACTTGATCGGGGAAATCTTGCTCTTTAATAAAAGCTTCCAACTCATCTTGCTGGTCGCCCTTGCCAACAATTAGTAAAGTATAATCAGAATATCCTTGTTTTTTTAGAATAGCACAAGCTTCTAAGAGGGTTTTAATTCCTTTTCGAGCTGTGATCCTTCCCACATATAAAAAAACTGGTTTTTTGATATCTAAATTGAGCCGCTTTTTTGTTGTCAAAGGTTTTAGCAGCGTTTCCGCATCGGGAACTAAATAAGTTCTCGTAAAAACTTGCTCTTCCGGTGCATGGAGAACCTCCACCAAATATCTTTTCCCGGCTTGGCTGTTAGAAACAAAAGCATCGGCAAACTTAGCTAGAATGCGTCTGGCGAATGTCCGAAAGCTCGAATCTCGAAAATCCGTGTTCGGAGAACTACCATCATAGATAATTGCAACTCGCCATTGACAAAGCGGTTTGAGGAGAATTACTAAGACAGTCCACAAAGAAAAAGCTTGCGGAAAAACTACTTGAGGTCTAAATTTGAGCAAGTGACCGATTATGCTAGGGGACACTGCGATGAAACCGCGATCGTATCCTGTTTCTATCTTTTCCGTCTCGACAAATTTAGTCTCCCCTACCAACTTAATTGCTGATGCTCCTGGTAGCGTCGGATCGAACCCAGACCAAACGCGACCAGTATAAAACACAGTATTTTTATATACTTTTGTAAATTCTCTCAATACAGGCTGCCAATAGGCACCCAATTCTACTTCTGGAACCAGCCAAGCGACGCGCAAATCATCTCCATCGACCATGCTATTCACCTTCAGTTTTGTTTTTAGTCAATCCCAGCTTGCTCAAAACTGAAAACCAAACTAACCTTCTGTAAGGTAGCAACCAATACACTGGCCAGAATAAACCACCGTGACGCTGAGCAAACACTTTCCACTCTTCCCAGGGTTGAAGGGTAGCATCTTTAAAAGCTAAACCCTTGGGTTGGTTCATTTTTTGCAAACCTTCACTCATATTGGCAGCCGCTGTTGTGGTTGACTGCGGATTGGGAGAACAAGTTCCTTGATATCCTGGAGCTATCCAAACTGTACAGCCTTTTTGTCTAGCACGCAGACCGTATTCCCAATCTGATAAATAATGAATAAAGGCTGGATCGAGATTGCCAACCAGTTCAACGACGCTGCGGGGAATTAACACGAAGTTACCATTCATGCTGTCACAAGGCTGAGCTGCTTTTGTTGGTTGGAGGAAGCGAAATTTAAAGGGAAGTAATGGGGTAATCTTGACTATACCGCCGTAAGTAAAATTACCTGTTTCTGGATCGCGAGTAGAGCCGGCAACGATCGCCTTTTCTTCTCCTTTTTTCATTAGCTCGCTACTGGTGGTCAACAGGTCGTTTAAAGCTTCTGGATCGAGTACGGTGTCGTCGTTGAGCCAGACATAGTAGTCTGGATCGTCTTTGATGGCTTCGCTGAAAGCCACCCGCATTCCTCCATTCCAAAATAAGTTACCATCTCCCGAAAAAATCTTGACTTGAGGGTATGTTTGCTGTACCGCTGCGGCTGTGCCATCAGTGCTGCCATCATCTACCAGATAAGCATTGAGTGCAATTTCACTTGTTAATTTTTGCTTGAACAGCGACTCTAGAGTGGCCAAAGTCTTTAACTTGCGGTTATGGCAAGTCATCAGGACTGCTATACTTATCTGCTCCATCTATATCAAATATTTGGCTGTTTGTGCAAAAATGGTAGAAAACAGTCTTCGGGCGATCGACAATGCCGATCGACTTCGAGTCCTATCCAATTATTAACTTAGTTTGCCCCAACTATCAAGATATTTACTCGATCGTTTATTTTTTGATTTTCTAGCTTGGCCCCGACGATAATTGCCTGACGGGGTAATTGTAACAATCAATACGTCCACTGTCCGAATATATACCAATACACATCCAAAAACAGGTATTTTCGATAGCCTACAAATTGTCGGTTTAATGAGTTTTACCTACTTAGGGGCTTGCCAAACTTCTTGATAAAGGTTTTGATACTCGCGAGCTTGCACTTCTAATGTAAACTTTGCTTCAACTTTCTCTCGTGCGTTGCGACAAAGCTTTTGGTGTCGCTCAGAATCTTCTAGCACCCAAGCAATCCCTCGCGCTAAATCCTCACTGTCATAGGGTTGGGCTAAATAACCATTATGCTGGCGATCGACAATATCTTTTAATCCCGTCACATCAAAAGCCACCACAGGCGTACCGCACGCCAGCGCTTCCGACGCCGTTTGACCAAAAGCTTCGTACCGCGATGGCACAACCATCACATCCGCCGCCGCATACACTTTTGACAAAGCAGCATCATCCAGCCTGCCTAAATAATGAGTTTTGAAACCAACATCGATCGGGCTTTCAGGCTCAGAACACCCAAAAACCAAAAGTTCAATCTGATCTTTCCATCCCGACTGACTCAGCCTTTGCAGAGCCGGAACCAGCAACGGAAAACCCTTCCAGCGATCGCCCGTTCCCTCCATCGCCCCAAACAACACCAACCGTTTATGTTGGGGCAAATTCAAACTATCTCTCACCTGCGGGCGGTTCAGCGGCTTGTAGAGTTCAGCATCAAGACCATTCGCAATGACTTTAACTGGATATTTTTTCAACAAAGAACTAGATTTCGCGCATTCAGCCAACCAATGACTCGGAGTTACCAAAGTCAGATCCAAATTTTGCCAAGCTTGAGCTTTGCGCTGCCAAATCCAACGAGAAATATCCGCATCCTTAGTGCTGTGCAGTTGCGGACAAGCACCGCAAGCATCAAGATAGCGATCGCAATTTTCACTATAGTGACATCCACCCGTAAACGCCCACATATCGTGCAGCGTCCAAACCACAGGTTTATTAAACTTTGCCAGGGTTTCAATCTGCATATAACCTTCACAAACCCAGTGCAAATTAATCACATCTGGGTTAATTTTGGCAACTTCCGATGCCAGGGAATCAGGAACCCATTGCGGCGAAAAAATTACCTGACCTAATTTTGGATACAGTTTTAACGGCAATCTATTTAATTTAGGTCGGAGACTCTTAAACTTTTCTCCTAACTTTGTCGGCATCAACCGCACCGTTTCATCATCACTCGACTTATAACCAGCCAAGATTTCGGAATTTACCCCGATACTTTGCAAGCCCTGGTGCAGGCGATAAGTCGCCCTCGCAGCACCACCTTTAAGATCGTAATTACTTACCAGCAGAACTTTCATCAAAATATCCTTAACTCAGGCCTACTTACTCAACAATTGTTTAATTTTTCGTTGTACTTTCTTGACCAATTTCGGATCGTAATCATATAAACTCTCCTGAGTGAAGTTATCAGCTTGGGCGTCGCGAATCACAAACGGAGGATGTTTGAGAGGAAAGGCGATCGGTTCAACAGACATATTATTGTAGGGACTGTTGATATCATCCGTGTGAGTTCCCCCCGTTCCATGTCCGATATTTGCAGCTAAATTGACATTAGACAAAATATTCAAACCATTTTGAATAAAACTCGCAAATGTCCACTGAAAATCCCAAGTGTCAATTGCTCCTTCGTAACACAACTGACAAGTTTTAGTCCAGATTTTAGCAGCATGAGCATCTCCCAATATATCCATCAAAAAATTGCCATCTCGAACCGAAGGCCACAGCTTCATATCTAAATCGTAGTGTCGCCAAGCTCGCCTCCAACTCGCCCAACTCCAGCAGTGAGTGTAGCGAGAAAAGTAGTAGCTATAATCAGTTCGCTGCTTCCCAAACTGCACATTTTGACCAGATATCGACATAATTCGTTCGTCGTATCGGTAGCGTTCTAGCAACTCTTCTGCAAAGTAAAAAAATGTACTATCCGGCAAACAATCATCCTCAATAATAATCGCCTCTTCCACCGTATCAAACACCCAATCTAGCCCGCTAGAAACTCGCTGACGACAGCCCAAATTGCGATCGGCATAATTTTGCAAAACTTCGCATTCCCAATCCACCTGATCAATAATCGCGCGAGTAGCAGCGCATTGTGTGTCTTCTCCAGGTCTATCCGGCCGCGGCCCGTCAGCAACTACTAGCAATTTAGACGGCTGGACTTTGCGAATTTCTGCGAATACTCTCTGGGTTTCTTCCGGGCGTTTGAAAATAATAAACGCGACGGGGGTTTTTAATGGTCGATCGAACATTTACAGAACTCCACTATGCTAATTGCGGACAACACTTGTGACTTTCGACAATCTCCTTTTGAGACCAGAAATTTTATTGTCAAACACATCCCAAACAGTCTTAGAAATATTGCGTTTTGGTATTCCTACATAACCCGCAACATATTTAGTAAACTGTTCTCCTACAGGCAGATTCCAAAAATCAGAGTTGGGATTAGCAACTTGTGCAAAAAGTCGCTTAATTCCGTATCCTTTTTCGGCTGGCAAATGCCACACATCCATTTTGAAATCAGCCTCAGTTGCTGTATAGTAGATCGGCGATGTCCACACTCGATTAAAGTAAGCATTCCCACTGCCGCGAGCATATCCCAGCTTATTGTAAATGTAGGTGAGCATCTGCTCTTCTGTATAAAATTTTGTCTTCCCTTCGGCAAATCTTTGCAAGCAAGTCTCCCAGATCGAGTCTACTTCGTCGGACAATATTTTAATGTGCTTACCACTTCCTACGATAAATTCTGCACCAAAATACTTGGGAGGCTCATCTACTTTATAGCCTAATTCCTCATAAATTGTCTGCATTTCTCGCCTGGTTAAACCGCTTATTTTTTTGTCGTCAGGCTCGTACAAATCGTAGGTTACCAAACCTTCTTTTTCAATATCGGCAATTATGCGATCGGCGGAGTTTACCCACACGCAGTCAGAGTCTAAAGCGATACAGCGATCGTTTAACTCAGAATTATTTTTGAGGTATTGAATGATGTCAAACTTAAAAAACGTACTTCTGAAGGCGGGGTAATATTCAAGTGGTGGCTGATAGGTAAATGGAATCTGGACAACTTTAACTCCGATTTTGTCGAAAAATTCAACGGTGTTAAAGCTTTCAAGATTTGGAATGCGATCGGCATTCGTAAATAAGATATGCTGAGCTTCCGGGTTATTTCTAACGCTGGAAGCAAAATATAGCACAGCACATCGCCAGTAAACTGATTGAAATTTTTCCGATGAAGATTTCGCATTCGATCCCTGCGGATATTTACTTTCCTGGCCTTCTTCATCACAGCACATTCCAGTAACTATGTAAACAGAACCGCTGTCATTCATGGTGTATATCTCCTATTATCTTTAAGGTGTAAAGTTAATTAAAGCCGTGAAGCGAAGCTATCCCGTTCGCGAAGCGTTCCCGAAGGGTAGGGAATCGCCTGTCATGTGAAAATAGAAATCCGAGCGTTTGAGAATCATTTCAGAACCAATATGTGCTAAGTTTTTCAAGCTAGTCGCCAGCGGCAGATATCGATAGCGAAACGAAGACAGTCTGGCGTCTGTTTCCTGATATAAAATATCTTGAGCAAAATTGCCCCACCTTTCATCAATCATATCGATCGTCATACCAGCGTGTCCCGAAGGCAGCAACATATTGGAACCGTGAATGCCAATCACCAAGCGACTTTCAGCATAAACCTGACACATTTGCCTCTCAGTTTTTTCATCAAACTTATCCACTCTTAAATCTTCTACCCACTCAGGAAAGCTAGTGCTTTTGCCTAAACCTGCCACTGCAAACTTAGCTGAAGGCAGCAATTTTCGCATTTTTGTAAACAAGCTGTGCACTTGCCAATTTTGAATACTTAAAGGAATTTGCAGCAAGTTTAGTTTTCGGCAAACTTTGAAAAGTAAATTATTGCACCACAGCCGATCTTCCCGCCAAACAAAAGTAATTTTGTATTCTTCTTTGTCAAAATCGTGTTTGGGAACCCCTGTAAATTTACTAATATCAAATTGACTGGGGTGAGAATAGGCTTTGCTTACGTAAACTTCATCAAAACGTTCTAACTGTTTGCTAACAAAATTCCCAAAACTGGGATAGTAACACTGACCATTTTTCAGCGATACAGGTACTGTCCAGACTTCGGCAACTCCTTCGGGAACCATCCACCTCATAAATTTTTGGACAATGACAATCAAACCCAATTCTGGGTGAGATTCTAAATGCCTCTGTGCGTTGAGCAACTTTAAAAGGCTGTGTCCGTAAAGATAATCAATGCAGTTTAATACGATTACCCGATCGCAAGATTTGAATATTTCTTGAGAAATTTCTAGCTGTTCGTTTTGAGGATTTTGCAGAGATTTGAGCAAGGGTTTTGCTAAAAATTCTTCTGCATATTTGTCCTTACTAAATGTTGTTCCTTCAGCTAAGTTAATGCTGTAAGCAGTTTTAGCGGCGTGGCCAATTCTCAACTCGTCAATGATCTCGCCGCCTCCTGGAGACTCAGACACAACACAGACGCGGGCACCTTGCCACAATACTTTGACAGGTTTGAGTATTTGGCCAGAGGAGAGACAGTGCGATCGATGTTCGAGCTTGGGTTTAATTTCAATCATTTGATCAATCCTCTTAGCCTGGAAGCAGCCTTGTATAAATTCAGCGAATTCAGGATTAAATTACCAAAAGGTCTCAGTTCTTTGATCAAAAAGTTGACTAAAATAATTACGTAGAAATAAGTGATTAAAGTTGCCACCGTTGCTCCAAAAGCTCCATATTTAGGAATCAGTAGAGAGTTCAATACTATATTAAAAAATGAGCCAATAAATGTCAAGTAAAGACCGTATCGCAGTTGACCTTCTAAGGCAAAATAGGTATTTCTAGCGATGCCGAAGTTACTGCCAAATTGAGCCCAAACGTAGATTGACAATACCCTAGCTGAGTCTGTATATTGAGCGCCGTAGAGAGTCTGGACTATGAAAGGAGCTAGCAGAGAGATTGGTAATGCCACTCCCAACCACAAAAATAACATGGCATCTGAGTAAATCTGAAAGTTTTTTAAGTATTCGCCATAATTTTTTTCTCTTAACTGTGCGAGTTTAGGGAAAATAGAAGAAGCGATGATCACAGGCAAAAAATCACAGATTTCCGATAGTTTGACTGCAACTGCATAATATCCCAACTCAGTTTTATCTATAGAACCGAGCATAATCTGATCGATTTTGGAATAAATAAAAACCGCCAAGCTCGACATCACCAGCGGCCAACTTTCCTGAAGCAATTGTTTGCCTCGTTGCCAACTGACTCGCCACAGCTTTAAATCATTTCCCCTGCTTTGATAGACAATGGCGATCGCCAATCCCGCCAATGCTACCTCTCCCAACCTCAACCAAGCAAAAGCAATCAGCGGTGCTTTGAGTTGAATTAATCCGATTCTGAGTCCTGCAACCAGTAATGATACGCAATTTCTAGCAACAACTGTATACTTAGATTGAACTTGAGACTGAAACCAAAAATTTATTGTTTCAAAGGACTGAAAAATAGTTCCGGCGGCGATGATCCCCACCAGCCAACGAGTTAAGTTGTCATTGGGATTTTGTATCGAAATCACTGTTACCGTTAGCAGTAAAGTGATGATTCCGCCTGCTAATTGTATGGCAAAAGCAGTTCCCAGAGTCTCTTCTTTGCAGTCGGGATTGCGAGCAATGTCGCGCACTACCAGAGTACCCAATCCCATCGTTGCTACCGAGGCAAACAGGGACACAAAGGCGATCGCATAATTGATTAAGCCAAATTGTTCCGGGCCTAGATATCTAGCTACCCACACTCCCACCAACAGACCCAGAGCCATCTGCAAAATTTGGTCTGTCAACAGCCAAGCCAGATTGCCGAGTACCTGGCGGAGGCCAGGGCCGAGCTTTTGACTGACCGCATTTAGCTTATCTAACATCAGAAAGTTTTCAGTCCTTGTCAGAAATAAATATACTTTTCGAGCGCTGGGGAATTAATCAAAAACCAGGCTCATTAATTTAGTATATCATAGTTCGATCGATTTTTAACTTCTGCAAGTTAATCATGATTCAATCTGGATGGATCTCGCTGCACCAAATCTCCTCCGTAAATGCGGCGGTTGCTGGATGGAGATTTGCTACTATCGATACTGAGTCTAACTGTGATTAACACGTAGGCAAGCCACACATCCCCAAGATCACCGATAGAACCTTCAGTTAAGTTATTCAAAACAATAAAAACTAAGTAAATAATCGGTATTCCCGATTCAGATAGCGGGCGTCGGCTCAGTTCCCGGACGGCAAAAATTAGATTGGTTAACAGAGAAACTAAGATTAGTAGGAGTCCTGGATAACCGAAAGAGAGCAATACTGATAT
Source organism: Microcoleus sp. A2-C3 (assembly GCF_036706065.1). Lineage (NCBI taxonomy): Bacteria > Bacillati > Cyanobacteriota > Cyanophyceae > Oscillatoriales > Microcoleaceae > Microcoleus > Microcoleus sp. A2-C3. The sequence continues at coordinate 49,930 of NZ_JAUBVX010000027.1, forward strand.
ACCGCCATTATGAGCAGTTTTCGGTTGAAATCCATTCGGAGTATATACAAAATAAGCTGGGGTTTTATCGCCCAGTAAAGCTTGTTGAAAAAATCCATCAAATCCATAGCCAAACCAAGGACGCTGATTGGCTGCCGCGATTAATTGTGGCCAGAACTCCGTGCGTCCTGTCAAAGTCAAATCCTTTCCCAAACCTCCGACAACAATGGACTCTAAATTGTCTATTATATAAACGCTGGAAATGATCCCCAATACCGTAAAACCGACAATAGAAGTAAATGCCCATTGAAACTTTAACTTGCTCAAAAAACTCAAAGATGATACTATAACTATCAGCATCAAACTATTAACTAAAGAACCACCGGAGCTAGTAGCTCTCACCAAATAAAAGGAAAACAACATGAATCCCAGAGCTATCCAGCGTTCTTTCTGAGTTTTAGCACCTTGGGAATAGTGCAGATACCAAAGTGCTGTACTCACCACCATGATGCTGCCCAGAGAATTTTTGTGACTCGTAATTCCTGCAAATTCCCGTCCCACATTCGGGTGCCGCAAAAAACTAACTATACCGATCGAGGTATAGCCCCATCGCACCAAACCTGATAGTTCGTGCCACTCATATCGTGCACCTAGATAAAAAGTAACAACAGTAAAACCTGTAAATGCTATCCCTGCTTTCAGCGTAATTTCAGGAACTAATGACCACAATGTCGATGTGATTGGTAGCAAACAATACAGCGAGAAACCAGGATTTCTCAGCAACAAAAATGACAATCCTTCTACAAACTGATTTTTGAAAAATTTAATAAATCTTCCACATAAAATAAATACTATCCAGGGATAAAAGACAATAGGAAGCTGATTGACAATAGCGCCATTAGTTTCAGTAAGATTGATAAAATGCAGGTAATTAAAAGGAGGTACATTGACGTGAGGAGATATGAAAATGTACAAAATAGCAAACCATTTCTCAAAAGTAACACCGAATTTTTTTTTGCTGGCTATCTGAAATATGAACAGAGTGATCATCAATCCACTGACACCCAATATAATCAGCAACAAATTATTGCTGATAATTAGTTCCTTAATGATTTTCGCCATAAATATTTACTCTCTCTGAGAAAAAGATCAATTTAGCAGCGGGCTAATTCCACCAAAATAACAATAAACCGAGGCAGTTGTCGCCCGCGATCTTTCTACGTAAGCTGCTGCGGATCTAAATTGTTGGTTGGGTAGGAGGAGAGGGGTTCGGGAATGAGGTTTTTTTTAATTCTGCCTTCTAGATAAGTGCTTTGGGGGGAGGGGAAGAAAATTTGATGATTTTTTTTCTTTGTATCTGCGATCGACATGGCATTTCAATGGTGAGCGATTAAACTGGTGAATGATCCTCAGATAAAATAGGTAGCCTGTGGTTAACGCTGATTTCCCCAAAAAAATAACCGCACCCCTCTTGAGTTTGACATTGTGGACGATCGCCTGCGCGAGTATTTCCCTTGGGTTCCCGCTTGGTGCAACGGCGCAACTGCAATTGCGTCCCGGCGCAGTCACAACACCATCGGGGGGCGTTAGACGATCGCCCGAAAGTTACAAACTCGGTGGCGGCGATCGCATCCAAGTAGAAATACTCGAAGTACCAGAACTCACCCGTGGCTACGAAGTCCTCTCAGACGGTTCTGTCAACCTTCCCCTCATCGGTCTGATCTCCATCCGCGCCCGCACCTTAGTAGAAGCCACCAACATCATCCGCAACGCCTACCTGCGCGTCCTCAAAGACCCGGTAGTCACAGTCAGCCTCGTCGCCGCCCGCCCCCTGAACGTCGGCGTGATCGGAGAAGTCACCAGGCCCGGAAACTTCATCATTACCCTGACTCCAGGGCCGGGGGTCGCGCCGAGTGTGCAGTATCCCACCGTCACCCAAGCGATTAGACTCGCAGAAGGCGTCACGGGTGTCGCCGACATCCGCAACATCCGTGTCCGCCGTCCCCAACCAGACGGCCCGGATCAAGTGCTTAACGTCAACCTGTGGAAATTCTTGCAAGAAGGAGACATCTCCCAAGATATCATTTTGCAAGACAGAGACACTATTGTGATCCCCACAGTCACTAACTTCAACCAAGCAGAAGCGCGCCAATTCGCGATCGCCAACTTTTCGCCACCGCCCGAAAAACCTCGATCGATCTCGATCGTCGGCCAAGTCACCCGCCCGGGGGCTTACGTCGTCATCGGTGGCAACACCACAAACGACGCCAGTCGCGAAGGCTTCCCCACCGTCATCCGCGCCATTCAGCTAGCCGGGGGCATCACCTCCGATGCCGACATCCGGCAAATCCAAGTGCGCCGCGTCACCAGAAGAGGCGAACAAATTATCCCAGTCAACCTGTGGCAGTTCCTAGAGTCCGGCGACGGCGCCCAAGATACCATCCTCCAGGAGGGAGACACGATCCTCGTACCCAAAGCCACGATAGTCAACCCCGCAGAAGCTGGCGTGCTGGCTAGCACTAACTTTGCTCCCCCCGGCATTAACGTTTATGTAGTAGGAGAAGTCAGAACAGCCCTCGATCCGGTCAGGCTCCCAGCTAATGCCACGCTGAATCAAGCTTTAATTTCTAGAGGTTTTTTTGGCTACGAGAATACGAGAGCTAAAAGGAATAAAATTGAGCTAGTCCGCCTCAATACCGACGGTACAGCTACTAAACGGACGATCGAAGTTGATTTAACTCAAGGCATTAACGAAGAAGTAAATCCTCAACTTCGGAACAACGACATGATTATCGTTTCCCGCAGCGGTCTCGTCAACTTCGTAGACCGCATGAACGCTGTAGTCGGGCCTGTCGGACCAGCTACCGGAGTGTTAAATTTTATAAACGTTTTCCGAAATTTATTCAGGTAAGAACGTTGCTGGTGAGGTGGATAATTCGTGGGAAAGGCTAGAATAAATTAAACAATAGGATTTCTGGCGTCGTGGCGTGGCAGCTTCAAAAATATCAACATCACAAATATAAACCTCAAAAATACCCAGGCTGAATATGGATAGCAGACAAGATTACCAACCCTTCACACCTAAATCAAAGGGCAAACTGCCCGACTTCTCGGCTCAGAACTACAGAGATAGGTTTGTCGAGGAGACAGAGGAAGAAAAGCTAGACTTGTCCTGGCTGTTAGGAGTCCTGCGCCGCCGTATCCTGGTCATGGCAGCAGCCACCATTGCTTTGAGCGCCCTTGCCGGAACAGCGATCTTCCTGACTTCTAAAAAGATAACGCTCGAGTATGAAGGCTCCTTTTCCCTGTTAGTAGAACCAGCCACCGCTGAAGGTTTGCTATCCAAACAATTAGACAACACCGTCGCTGCCGATTTAGCAAAAATTAATATAGAAGGGATTAGCTTAGTAGACTACGAAACCCAAATTAGAATTTTGCGCAGTCCCAAAATGATGCAGCCAGTGCTTCAGGAATTGCGAGCTTGGAATCCCAACCTGACCTACAGCGAAATGATGTCAAAACTGTCTATCAGCCGCGTCAGCTACGGAAAAGATGGCAAACAACAAGGCACAAAAATTTTAGAAGTTCGCTACAAAGATTCAGACCCAAAGAGAATTTATGGCGTATTGGATAAAATTTCTAAAGCTTATCTAGAATATAGCTTGCAGCAGCGGCTGACGGGCATTAATCAAGGCATTAAATTTATAGATATGGAGATGCCCAAGCTCCGAGAAAGAGTCGAAGTTCTGCAACTACAAGTCCAAAGACTGCGGCAGGATAGTAACTTGTTTGACCCCCAGCTAGAGGGAAAATCTCTGTCAGAACAAGTTCAAAGCATTCGGGGACAGCAAGTAGGACTCCAAGTACAGTTAAAAGGGATGCGTACTCTCTACCAAAGTTATCAAAAATTAGTCAATCAAAATAACCCAGTTGGCGTGTTGATGACCCAAGGACAAGCTTACGGCGGACTCTTAGGCCAAATCCAGAAAATAGACTCAGACCTCTCCCTAAAATTAGCTCAATACAGAGATGACAGTTTGCCCGTTTTAGCGTTGCGAAAAAGTCGGGAAGAACTGATTTTGACAGCAAGTCAACAAGCCAAAGAAGTGGTGATGGCAAATTTAAGCAGCCAAATCCAAGAAGTTGAGGCGCGCGATCGCGAAATGACTCAATTACAAAAAGATCTCAACCAAAAAATCAGAAATTTTTCAGTGACAACGCGGCAATACGACAATTTACAGCGGGAACTGCAAGTAGTTACTAAGAGTTTTTCAGACTTTTTGGCAAAACGAGAAGCTTTGCGGATTGATGCAGCTCAGCAGCAAATACCTTGGGTACTGATCAATCCTCCAGAAATTCCGCTAGACAAATTCGGCAAGTTTGTCACAGCTACCGTCAAACAAACCAAAAAACAGTTAGTGCTGGCAGTAATTTTAAGTAGTCTGCTGGGCATAGCAGTCGGCTTGCTAGTAGAGGTGCTAAATAATGTTTTCCACACTCCAGAATCGCTGAGAACAGCCACAAGATTGCCGGTGCTAGGGGTGATTCCGTTTACCAAAAAAGTCAAGCGCAGACCGCCAGCCAGACCAAGGAAACTAACATCGGCTCGATCGTCGTCGAAGTCGCAAGTGCAAGTTCTCGAACCGCTCGAAGCTGCACCTACTGCTCCGATGCTGGGGCAAAGTATTTTTAGGGAGTTAGACTATCAATTTTTAGAAGCATTTCGATCGCTCTACACGAACATTCACTTGCTCAGTGCAGGTACGGCGATTCGATCGCTCTTAGTGAGCTCGGCCGTAGCTGGAGACGGCAAATCTACAGTAGCTTTGCACCTGGCAGCCACAGCAGCAGCAGTCGGACAGCGAGTATTGTTAGTAGATGCCGATTTGCGCTGCCCGCAACTGCATACTAAGCTAGGACTGCCGAACGTGCGCGGCCTGGGCGATGCCATCTCCACAGATCTCAGCCTCAACGATGCGATTCAGCGAGCGCCCAACCAAGAGAATTTGTTCGTACTTACCGCCGGCCAAATTCCCGCCGATCCGATCAAGCTGCTTTCTTCCAAAAAAATGCAGTATCTGATGGAGCAGTTTCAAGCATTTTTTGACTTAGTGATTTATGATACCCCGCCCCTATCAGGCTTGGCAGACGCCCACTTGATCGCAGCTCACACCGACGCTACGATTATGGTGGTGCAAATTGGTAAAACAGATCGATCGCAAGTTAGCAAAGTTTTAGAAGAATTAAAATTTTCTGGAGCTTCCGTCTTGGGAATCGTGGCTAACGGCTGCAAAAACGACCGTCATAGCTATCGCCAGCGCCCGATCGGTTTAGAGACGCTCTACGACCAAAAAATCGCTTTAGGTACAAAAAATCAAAATTAGACAAATTTTGATGCAGGCGGCGCGCCACCTTCCTCGATCGGAATTGCACAAGCAAGCTGCACCGTCATTTTTTGAGAAAAGTACCATTTGAGAAAGAAAATGATAGACTAACGGACATAGCCTCGTGTGTCAACCGAGATTACGCGGATCTTTAAATTCGCGATAATTCTTTAAAAAATGATTGGGAAATCAGCAAAAGTGGGTAAACTACATCTAGCAGAACGCAATCTCAATCAGGAAAAGACACCTTTGAAGGTGAACGTTAATGCAAACGTTAATGTGAACGTTTCAACCCAGAAACTTGGTAGGGATTATTCTATGAGTACAGTTATGGTTGTTGATGATAGCGTCACTCTGCGGGAGATGATCGCTGACTTGCTCAAAGGTAGAGGACTCAACGTCACGGTAGCTAGTGATGGCGTAGAAGCTCTAGAGCAAATCAAAGCCAACCGCCCAGATTTAGTCGTTCTGGATATCGTGATGCCCCGGATGAACGGCTACGAAGTCTGTCGCCGGCTCAAAAGCGACCCCAAAACTCAGAATCTGCCGGTGGTAATGTGTTCGAGCAAAAGCGAAGAGTTCGATCGCTACTGGGGAATGAAACAAGGAGCTGATGCTTACATCGCCAAGCCATTTCACCCTCAGGAATTGGTCGGTACGATTAAGCAACTGCTGCGCGGTTGAAGTAGAGGAAGAGGGACAGAAAAAAATGTCTTGAGTGGTTCCAATTTCTGATCCCGCAGCCTCTCTAAACTACTCGATTGACAATAGTCCAAACATCCCCGTCCGATCGCACGTAGGGCACAGAAATACTCTTAAAACCAGTAATAAAAGGCTTGTAATAAACCTGCCAGTAACTGGGGCTAATTTGGTCAGCGATGGCTTTGAGTCCCTTCACTTCCGCAGCCAGTTCCCCCGCCAGTTCGTTAATCCGTTCCGCGTGTCCGCGAGCGAGAACTCTTCCCTCCTCAACCTGCTCCTCCATCGGGTTCCTTCTTTGCAAGTTTACCGATAGCTGCTGTTTCTGATGAAGTTGATCAGACAGAGCAGCGATCGCATCATCTATCCCCTTGACTTCTGCTGACACTTCTGCTGTTTCCCTCGCGTGACGGCGGTAAGCATCGGCGATCGCTTGAGGCGAATCACCGAGGGGGGCGGCAGCGCCAATGCTAAGCTGCTGGCGTTCCCGGCGCAATGCCTCAATCTGAGAAGAAATTGCTTTGATGTCTGTCTGAAGTTTGTCCACTTAATTACCGCGTGGTTTTTGGATATTTTAGCATATTAACACAAACCAATCAGTCGATCGGCCTTGAAATTGCATATTTTGGGCGATGCTCAGAGCATCGCCCCACAAGAAAAAGTTCAATTGCTTTAAAATATAAAAATTTGTATTTTTGAGTTGAGCGGTTCCCGTCTAGATCGAGTTTGGTGAATCAGCATTATAGGTTTGATCCTTCGGAATGCAAGTCCTCAAAGTTTGATGAGGACTTGCATTCCGAACGATCAAACACAATTACCAATTATTAATTGAGTTATTTTAAATTGTCACCGCTTGCTGCCTCAAACTGACTACAGCCTCCACCAAAACATCGGGTGGTACGGGTTTAGCCAAATGGCGATCGAAACCAGCTTTCAAAGCCGATAAATTACTCCGACCAGCAAATAACCGCGCTGTCCGGTTTCAGCATCTTTTAACGTGGAAAGTGTGGCTTCGAGTTCAGTTGAAACTTGGTGAGTGTGGCTCACTGAGCGTTCGTTTTCGACTAACTTGAGAGTATTGCGGTAGGAAGTTGCCGCATTGAAAATTAGCAGCCCCAAGGCCATGCCGATGCCTGCGGTGATTTGGCGAGTCAGCGATTTATTCTTGAAATACTCGGCACGCAAGTCCTGCTTTTTTTATTTTACTTGGATGTGGGCGATCGTTTTTTTGTCCGGGCACACACGGTGGCGAAAGTGTCTAAATTTAAGGCTCAAATCTGCGATGATTTATCTTGTTTCTAGTTTAGCTGGATCAGCAGAAGCCCCGCGCTCAATCCGCTTCGGATGAGCGTCGGGATGAATGGGACCGAAGCGACGATTGCCCGTTTGACAATCCCAACAATCGCAGATATCGGAAGGAGAACGGGCATGGGTCGACTCGCCGTATTCTTTGCATTTGTATTGTCTGATCCATTGTGTTATCATAGTTCCAGTAGCGTGATAAACAACATTGTGTTGAAAGCAGTCAAAGTCAGAATCTATCCCAGTCAGGAACAACAAAACCATCTGGCGCAAGCTTGTGGTTGTGTCCGTTGGGTTTGGAATCAGTCATTGGCTACGATGTCCCAGACTTACAAAGAGACTGGGAAAAGTATCTCTGCCTTCACGATGAAGAAACAGATTCCAGTCTGGAAGACTGAGTTTGAATGGCTCAAAGAGTGTTACTCTCAGTGCCTTACAGTCTTCGGTACTAAATCTGTCTCAGGCATTTATCAACTTCTTTGATGGTCGCGCCCTTTATCCAACCTTTAAGAAATGTCAGGGCAAACAATCGATTCAATTTCCTCAAAACGTTAAAGTTTTGGAACATGATCAGATTAAATTCCCTGGCAATCTTGGGGTAGTTAAGGCTAAAATTCATCGTGAATTGGTGGGTATTGTAAAAACTGTTACGGCGTCTAAGATGCCTGATTGTCGTTACTACGCATCATTGTTGATGGATGATGGCATTGCTCGACCTGAGACGATAGAAGATGGCAAAGCAATCGGCATCGACCTTGGATTACTTGACTTTGTTGTTACGTCTGAAGGCTCTAAATATCAGAACCCTCGGCATCTAAAAAAACACGAACGCAACTTAAAGCGCAAGCAGAAAAAACTATCTCGCAAAAAAAATAAGACTACGAATAAGCGACGTAAGGCTAAATTGGCTGTTGCAAAAGTCCACGCTAGAATCGCTAGAGTCAGAGAAGATTTCCGACATAAACTATCCCGTAAGATAGTCGATGAAAACCAAATCATTGTCGTAGAAAATCTGGCAGTAAAGAACATGGTGAAGAATCATTGCCTAGCTAAATCCATCAGCGATGCTGGATGGGGAATGTTTTGTACTATGCTCAAATACAAGGCAGAAGCATTCGGTAAAGTATACCTAGAAGTAGGTCGATTCTTTCCTTCGTCGCACCTTTGTTCTGAGACTTTACTGTCGCTGCCAAAAATGGATTTGTCTGTCCGTGAATTCGATTGTCCCCACTGTGGGAAACGGCACGACCGAGACGTTAATGCAGCCATCAATATTAAAAATGAAGGCTTACGGATATTGGCGTTGGGAACCAGCGTTACTGCCCTTGGAGGCAATGTAAGACCAAAACAGTATGGGCGTAAGTCTACTAATGTCGAGGCGGTTGCTCTTGAATTGGGAAGCCCGCTCTCTATCCGTAGGATGAGAGTCGGGTAGTTCACTCTCGCTCCCCTCGCATCCTCCTTAAGTTGGAGACGGCAAACAGGCCATCTCTCGCTGCCAGCCAAGCTTAATTCGCCATGTTCTGTAGCATCGCTTTTGTTGCTTTGAGTCTTTCAAATCGTGGCAGGAAAAAAGGAGTTTTTACCTATTGATTTTGGTTGATTTTTGCGGTATATTTTAGATAATGGAAGTGGTGACTTGAATTTAAAAATTGCCACTATTCCCATCATTTAATAATACCTTGTCAATCCACCCGCGTCAAGCTTTTTACCCGAAAAAAAAGGCAATTTATTTTTTTTATTAAAAATAATTTTTAGGACTCAGGGGAGAAATTGCTAGGGAAACGAACCGCAGATGAACGCAGATTAACGCGGATAATTTTCAGATGGGAGAGGGAATAAAAAGCAATTGGAGTTTATAGTCTGTTTGCAAGAGAGACGATCGCACTGCACGCCGAAAATGATGACCCCGAGTGCAGTGGCGAACCAGAAAATTACGCAATAACAGTGGATTTCATCGCCAAAATGCGATCGATCGCATCCTCAACCACCTTATCAGGAGTCGAAGCACCGGAAGTCACGCCCACAACAATATTACCATCAGGCAGCCAATTGTCAGCTACGACCAAATCTCCGCCTAAAGGCTTGTGTTCGATGCGATTTCCCGGTAAAATACGTTCCGCACAATCAATGTGATAAGAAGGAAGAGATTTGTGAATCGCAATCTCCTGCAAGTGCGTAGTATTAGAAGAATTAAAACCCCCAATCACCAGCATCAAATCCAACTTCTCCTTAACCAAACCCAACATAGCATCTTGCCGTTCCTGAGTCGCATCGCAGATAGTATTAAAACTCAGAAAATGTTCATTAAGATTCTCCGGGCCAAACTTCCGCATCATCGTCTTTTCAAATAATTTACCAATATTCTCAGTTTCAGTTTTGAGCATAGTAGTTTGGTTAGCGATCCCGACACTTACCAAATCCAGATCCGGGTCAAAACCAGCCGAATAAGCCTTACTAAACTTAGTAAGAAACTGATTTCTGTCGCCACCGTGCAAGATATAATTGCTGACATATTCAGCTTCCTGCAAATTCAGCACAATCAAATACTTATCGGCAAAAGAACTGGTAGCAACAGTTTCCTCATGCTTGTATTGACCGTGAATAATCGAAGTATAATCTTTCTTCTTGTGCTTTTCAACAGTATTCCAAACCTTAGAAACCCAAGGACAAGTAGTATCAACAATCTTGCAGCCCTTATCGTTCAGCAACTGCATTTCTTGGACACTAGCGCCAAAAGCAGGTAAAATTACCACATCGCCACTATCGACAACCGAAAAATCTTTCAGTCCCTTTTCAACAGCAATAAAACCCACTTCCATATCGCGCAAATGCTGATTTACAGAAGGATTGTGAATAATCTCATTAGTAATCCAAATCCGTTCCGAGGGGAAGTGCTGGCGAGTCTCGTAAGCAATAGCTACAGCGCGTTCCACCCCCCAGCAAAAGCCAAAAGCCTCAGCCAGCCGGATAGTGACTGCGCCGCGTTGCAGCCTGTAATTGTTGTCGCGAATTTGCTGGATCAGACTGCTTTGATAAGCCGTCTGCATCACCTCAGCTACCTCAGCTTGGTGTCCAAAACCCTTGCGGTGGTAGTTTTCGGACTGTTGGAGCGATCGTTTAAAAGCTTTAGTATCCATGCGGTATCGAGTTGAAATTTAGGTTAATTACCTTTGATTTTAGAAGGCCTGGGTGCGATCGGGATTATACGATTTTAGATTTTAGATTTTAGATTGGAATGAATTACTGCATAAGGGTTTGCGGCTTGTATGCAGTTACATTCTTTTTTGAAACTGGTATTATTGGATTTAGTAGCGAACAGGGAATATAGCAATCATTTTATCAGTTACGAACGTCGATCGCAGCAGGCTAACCCGTGCCGCCACAAGTGCTGCGATCGGGCAAATCCGGCAAAAATGGCTATATGCTGTGCCGGATTTTCGTTCCCGGAGTGCTGATGCGCCGCTGTGACGGGCGCGACTTTGATCAGTTCGTTAAAAAAACTTAAAAAAAGCGTAGAGACGCAGATAACTGCATCTCTACACGATCGAACTTACCCTTAAAAATCAGCTTCCCACCTTTTTAGGCGCAAAAGGAGAACCAGATTCAAAGGAACTGAAACCGCCGGCAAAATCCTCACCGTAAGCTTCTTCCCCGTGTTGGCCGATATCCAAACCTTGGTCTTCAGCAGATGAGGACACTCGCAGTTCCATAAATAGCGCCAAAATCTTCAGGATCACAAAAGTGCCGACAGCCGCAAACACGTAAGTAGCTAGAACGCCTACAAACTGGGTCACGATTTGCCCCGGATTCCCGGCAAACAGCCCGTCATTTCCGGCAGCGTTAACTACTTTAGTGGCAAACACGCCAGTCAGAATCGCGCCTACAGTACCGCCGACTCCGTGAATCGGGAAGGTATCCAAAGAGTCGTCAAACCCCAGCTTAGCCCGGAAGCTAACGGCAAAGAAGCAGCAAACTGAAGTGATCGATCCGATCAAAACCGCTCCTACTGGTAGCACGAATCCCGCCGCCGGTGTGATGCCTACAAGTCCCGCTAGGAAGCCGCTGGCAATTCCGACTGCTGTCGGTTTGCCTCTGAGCACCCATTCCAGGATTGTCCAAGTTAAGCCGCCGCCTGCTGTAGCAATCATCGTGGTGACAAAAGCCACTGTGGCTAAGGAACCAGAACCCAAGGCGCTACCTCCGTTGAAGCCAAACCAGCCGAACCACAGCAACCCAATTCCCAGCAAGACGTAGGGTACGTTGTGGGGGGTGTGGGGGTTGTTCAAGTGGTCTTTGCGGGGCCCGATCATCCAAGCTGCGACTACCGCAGATACGCCGGAACTGATGTGGACGACTGTGCCGCCGGCAAAGTCTAATGCTCCGATCGCCCCCAGCCAGCCTCTACCCCAAACCCAGTGGGCTAAAGGTGAGTAGACGAAGGTAGACCACAGCAGCACGAACCAGAAGTAGGTTTTGAATGTTACCCGTTCGACGATCGCCCCGGAAATCAATGCTGGAGTGATGATGGCGAACATCATTTGGTAAACCATGAAGACTTGGTGGGGTATTGTCGGTGCGTAGCCGATCGGATCTGGTTTGTCGGCGACGACGCCGTTCAAAAACATCCAGTCGAAGCCGCCGATGAAGGTTTCGAGTCCTTGGCCGAACCCTTTAGCATCCAGACTACCGGGGGTGACATCAAAAGCTAAGCTGTAGCCCCACAGCGTCCACGTGACGCCGATCAGTCCCATCATCACCAAGCTCATCATCATGGTGTTGAGGACGTTGCGCGATCGCACCAGTCCCCCGTAGAAAAACGCAAGCCCAGGTGTCATCAGCAGTACCAGTGCTGATGACACTAACATCCAGGCTGTATCGCCAGTGTCGATCGGATTCGCCACCACCGCTGCAATAGCCGCAGGGGGAGGAGCATCTTGAGCTAAGGCACTGTTCATCAGCGGCCAGCTTAATAGCCACAGTGCGAGGATGCCGATCGTAAAACTTTTTTTGATCACGTTACTTTCACCTTCTAAATAGTCAGCAATTTTTAGGGAAGACCGAGCCGATTTTAGATGCGAGGATTTTAGATGCAATAGTTATTTGGTTTTAAGTCCCTGTTTTAGCGGAACCAATCTTTAATAGATAATTCCCAAATCCTCAACTCCCGAACTTCCTATATCCGGACTCATCTAAATTTGTCAAGTATCAATCCAATAGTATGTGCCTTATGGATTGCACCATTTGTACAAATAGTTATTCTGTATCAGAATATACTAAATGCTAAGAATCATATTTGCTTAATCTATCCCGATGTACTTGACATAACCTGTGGAAGCAGAGTAATCGGTGTTGGGGAGAGTGGGATAGGGGGAGAGTTCGGGAGTGGGAGCATTTTTCTTCCGCTTGTAAAAACCTAACTAAATCTACCCATCGAGTAAATTAGTAGGGATAAGTCTACGGTGTAACTTTAAGTCAATCAGATTTAACGCTTACGCTTGGAAGATGCCCGACTTTTGCTATTACTAGCGACTCGCTCGACATCAGCCATAACCAAATCCGCCCAGTTAGAGATGTTATAGTAATCGTGACGACGATTAACTACAGCACATTGACCATTGAATTTATGCAGTTGGTTTAACCCGCTCCAGACGTGCTTTCTAGGGTTCACCCCTAGATGGACACAGAGCGAGGCAATCTTTCACTCAAATTCATACCACGACGCGCGATCGCAATTGCAGCGGCAACATCAGAAGATAATCCATACATTCGAGCATATTTAACCAAACCAATTAAGCTGGTATAGGCTGGATTGCGGGTAAATAAAGAGATGCCACGATTGGATAAAATTGACTCCAGTAATTGATAAAAACGACTATAAGCCCAACCAGATAACATTCGAGCATACTTTCGACCTCGCTCTCTGAGTTGAGTTTTCTTAGTCGAAAAATCCAGGGATTCACACACAACCCGACAAGCATAAGTAGTGGCTAATATTGCCAATTGAAGACAAGCATCAACAATTTGAGCATCCTGCTTGACCGTTGGTAAGCCTGTTTGCAATGGGATAGTCCCTGTGCTTTTAGATTGCCACAGGTATCGATATATGCCCAGCCAATTGAACCAGGATTCATGTCAATACCGATGCAACCATATTGAATTTGGCGGCTAACTTTAGGTACTGGTGTAGCAGTAAATTGAACTGCAACAACCCACCGTCCATCCTTAGGGTAAAAGTGCCAAGTTTTAGCACCAGTGTTTGGCAATCTATCAATATTTCGGTGGAAATTACCAATGATTGAACTAACTGTTTTGCCAAAAGAATCCTCTAGGCAGTAAGGAACTCTCATTGTCAACTTATCACCATCCCATTGACAAGATTGGTTGCCGTAGCTCTCATTTTTAGAGCCAACAATAAACACTTCACCATGCTGTACTTTAACTCGAAGTGAAGCTAACTTGAGGTGCTTAATTCGGTTGACGAGAGTATGAATATACCTTTGCTTGTGGTGAATTTTGAACCATTCAGACTGCCAGTTAGTAACGCGCGAGAAGATGCTAGAACTGAGTGAAAAATTACAACCAGTCTTTGAATCAATCCAGTCTTTCTTAGAATAGAATTTCTGTCGCAATTTAAGTTTTTTGGTTGCTTTACTTATCCATTTCTTAGCTGACTTGAGCTTGGCTTCTAACTGTTTGATATGGTTTTTTCGACATTTTTTTGCGCTATCAACTTTACCTTGGGCTAAGGCGATAACTCCACGTGCTTGACGTTTGTTAATTCGGTATTTAATCTGAAGATAAGTGTTCCACTTGCTTTGGTCAAATTTGTCTGTCAAATTCAGTAAATGGTTGACAGTTTCACAAGTAGCTGAGTGCGATATCTGGCTAAATGATGTCAACAATATTTCGAGATTTGTAAATCCAATTGGATTTAGTTCTTCAATTGGAGTGGGTAGTCCTTTACAGTAAGTTAAGATGCTCATATTTTCTTGGCTACCTCTTTTAATTCTTCAACAATCTTTCTATTTTTAGGGCTGCGACTTCCGTAAAGTCTAGCGGAAAAGACAGTAATTATTTCCAATACATCTGATGCTAAGTCTTCTTCAAAACTAGCATCTTCTGTCCGATTGATGATCACAACTTCTGTTCCAAAATGTTCGCACAGACTAAATATCAACTCAGCCCCAAATCTGAGTAGCCTGTCTTTATGAGTTAAGACCAGTCTCTCTACCTTGGCATCTATAATGAGTTTGATTAGTCTTTTCAAACCTTTTTTGTTGTAATTCATCCCACTGCCGAGATCTTCAATTGTCTCGAACTGCCATCCATTCGTAGCACAGAACAATTCGATTACTTGCTTTTGGCGAACTAGATCTTCTTTTTGGTCGTGGCTGGAGACTCTCGCATAGCCAATCGTATAAGATAGTTCGGCTTTAACACCTATCAGTTTGGCAATATCGTACCTGCGATGACCGCTCTCAGTGCGTTCTGGTACGAGTTTTCCCTCCGCCTCCCAACGTCTCAAGGTTGAAACGCTTACTCCCTTTAGTTTTGCCGCTTCAGAAATGGATACCTTACTCATTTTCTGATTATAACATAGAAAATGAGTAGATATGAAGAGATATAGCTAGCTATTTTGCATCAGCAGACTTACCCTCTTCCTTCTTCCTTCTTCCTTCTAACTAATTTTTCAACTACATTTGGCCGAACATCTGCAAGCCCGATCGCCAAACCAGATAACCTCGATCGTTCAGGTGCAGGCCGTCTGTGCTCAGTTCGATTGGTAAATTGCCGTCAGCATCCGCAAACAGCGGCTGCAAATCCAGATAGGAAACATTTTCAGAACTAGCAATTTCTTTCAGCCGCCGATTGATGGCGCGAATCCGACTGTTAGGAATCGCCAACAGTCGATCGCGATTTTCCCAAGTTGCTTGTTCCCCACTGTGCGGCAAAATCGATTGCACCACCACTTGTGCTTTCGGGTGAGCCCACCGCAAATCGCGGATAATCTGTCGCTGGTTGTTCAAAATCCCTTCGTCGCTGGCCCCCCGCAACAAATCGTTAATCCCGATCATCACAAACACTGTATCGGGCAGAGTTCGATCGAACAACTGCAACCGCTTCAGCAAACCCACGGAAGTCTCTCCCGAAATCCCTTGATTTAGCCAAATGCGATCGGGCGGTAACAGCTTCGTCGGAAACCACATACTCAGAGAATCCCCAGCCAAAACACTAAGTTTTGGGGGGCGATTGGCCGCCGCAGCCTCAGCTTCCCGCCCCAACTGCGTCACCCACTGCTGGTAAGACCATTTGTGTCGCGGCCCGGCAACAGGCAAGTCTGACACTGCCTTTGCAGAGTTTGTCGTTGTCGTCGGCTGTCGAATTAGTTCCTCAGTGCCTTCTGCCGTTACCGCAGCACTCGCAGGAGAGCTTTCTGTCAAGTTTTGTCCCCGCAGCAGTTGAGCGACTGCGAGTATCAGTATCCCGTTCGTTAGCAGAGATAGCAAAGCCCAAACCGGAACTGTTTTCGATCGGCTAACTTCCATCCCCAAGAGGGATTTATGAGTTCTACTTCTGCTAACTCCTCCAAACTTCTCCATAAACTCAAGCGATTTGCAGACACCACACCGAATAATTAGCACTGATTGCTGCATCAAATTTTACCGTTCAATTTTCGCCTCACTCAATTCTGGTAAGAATCAAGCACTGTGCTGTGTTGGGCGTGACGGCGATGCAGAACTTTGCTTTTTGGCACTACTTTACCATAAAAAATCTGACTGCCAAACTTTCTGGCGCAGACATCAGGCGATTTGAGATTTGAGATTTGACATTTTAAATTGGGGAATGATGTACTCCATGAGGATTTAAAGCTTCTATCAAGTTACATTTTTTTCTTTCCTAACCTAGTAGCCTAGAATCAGCAACCCGATTTGTTAACGTAATTGCGCGATTTGAGCAAGCAACTGAGAACGATCAACCGGGTTTAAAAGGCTCAAGAGTGCGATCGGCACTGCATCTGTGGGCGGGGGATTTCAGATTGTGGTTTTTCAGAATCTAGCCCTAGATGTACAAATGGCTCATCTAGGGCTAGAAAGCTGAAGAAAGTCGATCGTCCCACGCTTTACAGTTTTGCTCTAAAGTTTGGTAGTCCTGTCCCCAGCACCCTCAGAATAACCGCCGTAGCTGCCCTCTGTTCTGTTGCCCGAGTTAGTTTCCTTCACGAACCCGCTGTAAGCTTCCATCCCGTGTTCGCCGATATCCAAACCTTCAGCTTCCTCAACAGCAGAAACGCGGATACCCAACAAAGCTTTGAGTGCAGCCCAAAAAATCGTACTCAGCAGCACGGTCATCCCGCCTACAGAGATAATACCGATCAACTGTGGTAATAATTGATCGAAGCCTCCCCCTACTAGCAATCCCGCTTTCGGCCCAGCGGTATAAATTCCAGTTGTAGGGCCGTCAGCAAACAAACCAACTGCCAGAGTTCCCCAAATACCGCAGACTAAGTGAACTGAAGTTGCCCCTACAGGATCGTCAACTTTCAAGTTGTCGAAGAAAGTTACGGAGAAAACTACCAGGATGCCGGCGATCGCGCCGATCATGGCAGAGTTGGGGACGTTGACCCAAGCGCAGCTCGCTGTCACTCCGACTAGGCCGGCGAGGATGCCGTTGATAATCATCGAAAGGTCTGGTTTGCCGAGGTACAGCCAAGCTGTAATCGTGGCAGCAACGCCTCCGAAGGCGCCGGCGGTGTTGGTGGTAATTGCAATGTGGGCGATCGCATTTGGATCGACAGCCATTGTCGAACCGGGATTAAACCCGAACCAACCCAACCACAGAATCAAACAGCCCAGAGTGGCAATGCTCATATTGTGTCCCGGCATCGCCACAGTATCGCCGTTGCGATACCTGCCCATCCGCGGCCCAAGAAATGCCGCTCCCATCAAAGCAGCCCAACCGCCTACCGAGTGAACCACTGTCGAACCGGCAAAATCCCAGAATCCGGCTGTTGCCAGCCAGCCGCCACCCCAAATCCAGTGTCCGGTAATCGGGTAAGCAATGCCTACTAACAACAAGCAGAAAATTAAAAATTCAAGGAATTTAATTCGCTCTGCCACGGCCCCAGAAACGATCGTGGCAGCAGTTCCCGCAAAAACTAATTGGAAAAAGAATTTAGCGTTGAGGGGGACTCCCGTCCAATTTAAGGCAGTGAAAATGCCTTGATAGGCATCTCCTGTAGCGGGGCTGTTGTCAGCTACATTCCACAGGAAAAATCCGCCGCTGCTGCCGATAAAACCGTTGCCGTTGCTGAACATTAACGCAAAGCCGATCGCCCAAAATGCGATCGTAGAAAGTGCAAAAACAATCAAGTTTTTGGAGAGCACGTTAACGGCATTTTTTTGGCGGCAAAAACCAGTTTCCAACATCCCGAAACCGGCGTTCATAAAGAACACTAGCATCCCAGCTATCATCACCCACATGGTATCCATGCCCACCTTGAGGCTGGCCAATTGTTCCTCTGTGGTTGGCGTGGGAGGGGTTTGGGCTACCGCTGCATATCCCCACATCAAGACGATGATGGCAGCTAAAGGAATACAGGCTTGCCAACTCGGTCTCAGGCGGGCGATCGCCTTTTGTAATTTCTGGAACCTGTTAACTTTTGTAAAAGATTTCGCGGCTGGTAAATCCAAAGACTCCCGCCTGAATTGTTTCGATTTTTTTTTCCCGACAGTCATTTTGATCATTTTCGCCCTTTTTACAAATGTTGCGATCGGTAAGAACCCGAAAACTTTCCAATTCTACTACAGAAGTTTATAGATTTTTGTTCAGATTGAGATACTCCTGATAACCTACATTTTCTAGCTGATTTTGTTTATTCATTACAGATTCGGACAAGTTTTTGCGGTACGCGAGGACTCGATCTAGCAATTCTGGCTGAGAAACTGCTAATATTTGAACTGCCAGCAAGCCGGCATTTTTAGCATTGCCGATCGCTACTGTTGCCACCGGTATCCCGGCTGGCATTTGGACGATCGAGTACAGGGAATCTATCCCTTGCAGGTGGCGGCTCGCTATCGGCACGCCAATTACCGGCAAAGGCGTTAAAGATGCCACCATACCCGGAAGGTGCGCTGCTCCTCCAGCACCTGCAATAATTACTTTCAATCCCCGTTGGTGGGCGGTTTGGGCATATTCCACCATGCGCGAGGGGGTGCGGTGGGCGGAGACAATTGCTACGGAGCAAGGTACATTGAATTCTTCGCAAATTGCGATCGCATCTTTCATGGTAGGCAAATCCGAATCGCTACCCATGATAATTCCAACTGTCGGTTCATTCATGCAATTTTAAGATATGAGATTTCAGATTAATGGTAATTTTAAATTATGGCGTTAACTAAAATTTAGATATTTTGTAGCCAAACGGATGCTCGAAAGCAATTTGGTCACAAGCCAAGAGTGCAGAAAGCAAAAATCTCCACATCCTGATCACGAGCCCGCAGATTTATCTCGGCGAGCAAATCTAAAATCTAAAATCTAAAATCGGATGACTGAAGCCACAACCCCAACTGCCGCCCCCATAGATATTCTCAATGCTCGCGTCCCCGGTTGCAAGGATTTGCAAATGCTTGCTATTGACAAAACGGGCATCATTCAAGAAATTTGCTCGATGGACAAAATATTTAAACGGATTTGTCCTCCCGATTTGCAAGTGCTTGATGCAGCCGGAGATTGGGTTTCTCTGGGCGGTGTTGACTTGCAGATTAACGGGGCGCTCGGTTTAGCTTTCCCAGATTTAGAAAGCAAACATCTTGAAATTTTACCGAAAATTTGTCAATTTTTATGGAATCAGGGAGTCGATGCTTTTTTGCCGACTTTGCTGACAACTTCGCTCGATAAGTTTAGGCGATCGCTCTCGACGATAGCTGATTATATCCGCATTGCCAAAACTACGGCTCCCGCAACCAATCAATCCAAAACAGCCGAAATTATCGGCGTTCACCTCGAAGGGCCTTTTCTCAATCCCCAGAAGCGAGGAGCTCACCCAGTTGAGTTTTTACTACCGCTAACTATAGAAAATGTCAAGCAAGTTTTAGGAGATTGTGCCGATATTGTCAAAATAATTACTTTAGCACCGGAGTTAGACAGCACTGGCGAAGTCATTCCCTATTTGCAAAGTTTGGGAATTGCCGTTAGTCTCGGACACTCCCAAGCGACAGCAGAGCAAGCAGAGCAAGCATTTGCGCAAGGAGCTTCAATGGTAACTCACGCTTTTAATGCGATGCCGAGTTTACACCACCGAGAACCGGGTTTGTTGGGAGCGGCGATCGTTTATCCGGGTGTAAAATGCGGTTTAATTGCTGACGGAAAGCACGTTTCTCCGACAATGATTGATTTTTTGCTGCGCGCTGCTAGGTACGAAACAGGCATTTTTTTAGTGAGCGATGCTTTGGCTCCTTTGGGTTTGCCTGACGGTGTTTATCCTTGGGATTCCAGACAAATTGAAGTCAGAAAAGGTACGGCTTGGGTAACATTAGATTATCACACCCCACTGGAATCTGCTACTTTGGCAGGTACAACTCTGCCGCTGTTGGCGGGAGTGCAGAATTTGGTGAAGTGGGGGATTTGCGATGTTGAAAGTGCGATCGCCCTAGCAACTGAATCTCCCAGAAAGGCGATCCTCTTCGAGGGCGTAGCCCCCGTAGGGGCGGGCTTAGCTAACGGACTTTCGGGAATTATCGGCAAATCGGCAACTCAATTGTTACGCTGGAATTTAAATGCGGCGACAAAAGAATTGACTTGGCACAGACTATTTTAGATTGGATATTGGAGATTGGAAATTGGAGATTGGAGATTTTTATCTACAATTTAATGTATCCCATTTCAAATTAATTGCTCTAACTTGCTGGCGCGTTTTCCGAGCCTGAGTGCTGTACAATACCAATCGCACCAGACAATTAGGACGTTCTAAATAGCTGAAATGCTTGCGTTTGATTGATTCTTGCCTCGAACCTCTTCCTTCTTCCTGATGACTAAGGACTAATGACTGATGACTAATGACTAATGACTAATGACTTCTGCTATAATATCTAACCGTTGGCAATAACTCAGCAGTAGGCAGATCGATGAATTTGGTAGACGACAAGACTATAGTTAGACAGTATTTTAACTCGACGGGATTCGATCGCTGGCAGCGAATTTACGGCGATGGCAAAGTCAACAAAGTGCAGCTAGACATCCGCACCGGGCATCAGAAAACGGTGGATACAGTCATCGAATGGCTGGAAGCTGACGGCAATCTGCGCGGGCTTGGTATCTGCGATGCCGGCTGCGGTGTGGGATCTCTGAGCATTCCTTTGGCTGACGCTGGGGCAATTGTTTGTGCTAGCGACATCTCTGAAAAGATGGTAGCAGAAGCCTACGATCGATCGACAGCAGTTCCCGGCAAGCTCTACAACATATCTTTCGCCACCCAAGATTTAGAAGCCTTAACGGGCAAATTCCATACGGTTATTTGTTTGGACGTGCTGATCCACTATCCTCAAAGTAAGGCTGCGGAAATGATCGCTCACCTAAGCTCGATCGCCCAATCGCGACTAATTCTCAGTTTTGCCCCCAAAACTATAGCACTTACCGCCCTCAAAAAATTTGGCGAACTTTTCCCAGGGCCAAGCAAAACTACTCGCGCTTACCAGCACCGCGAAGCAGATATTATCAAAATCTTAGAAAGCAACGGATTTGTGATTAACAGAACAGCCATGAATAGCACTAGCTTTTACTATTCTCGCTTGCTGGAAGCTGTGCGCAAATAGGGTAAAAATATCGGTAAAAAAGCGACTTTTTCATAAACGCAGGGTGCGCACCGCGCACCTTACCGAACACCTTCGATATCAACAATTAGCTTATTTTTTCCTCTGCCTTCTTCCTTATTCTTTCTACCTTCAACCTCACAATTACTAATAAGGGTAAGGTGCGCAGTACACACCCTACAGAAAGGTTCTTTATTTCTTTATTTCTTTATTTCTTTATTTCTTTCTTCTTCCTTCTTCCTTCTTCCTTCTTCCTTCTTCCTTCTTCCTTCTTCCTTCTTTATGTCAACGCTAATCCTAACGCGCATTTTTATAGCCACCGCCGCCCTATTCGGAGGTTTATCCGTTGGAGGCGGTGCTTTTGCTTCCCACGCTTTAAAAAATCAATTGAGCGATCGAGCTTTAGGCATTTTTGAGACCGCAGCCCGCTATCAAATGTATCACGCCCTAGCTCTATTACTCGTCGCTTTACTATTAAGCCGCGCCCCAGAGTCTCAAACCTTTTTTGCAGTGGCTGGATGGGCTTTTATTGCCGGCACGATCGTCTTTTCAGGCAGTTTGTACGCCCTGAGTTTGACAGACATCAAATGGCTGGGTGCAATTACGCCCCTGGGCGGAGTTGCTTTGATTGTCGGTTGGGGATGTTTGGCACTTGCAGCTTTTAGCTTCAAATAGGTAATTGGTAAAATTATATTCAATTAAATTGAATATAAACACAATTTACGCTGGCATTGGTCAATGTTAGGGTGCGCCATAAGCACCTTACCAGACACTTGCAATGCCCTATGCCCTATGCCCTATGCCCAATTCCCTAATTTTCAAAGACATCGCTGGAAAACATCTCTGTCACAGTCCGCAAATAAGGTAAAAATACTATTAAATCTTCAGCAGGAAGCCGATCGGATATTTCCCTAAACAAAATCAGCAGCATATCCTGCACTAATTCCCAACTTACATGAAGTTTCGGGTACAGCATCACGCAAATTGGAAACAATTCTTGCTGTACCGCGCGAATGCTACCTTCCAAAACGCACCAGCACAAGTAGCTTTGAAAAATCTCGACATCCCGGATGCCAGAATTTTTGATCTCCCGATCGCTCAAATAACCGCTGTTGCTGCGGTATCCTGGATGCTGGGCACTAGCTCTATCGTAGACTGCACTAGCAATCTGAGTCGTCTGCTGCAACAAATGTTGCACAGCTAGAAGAGCTTTTGAATTGGGGGGCTGATTCGCCGCAGCCTCGTTAATCTCTCCGTAGGGAATGTGCAGGTAGTCATCTACAACTTTTAAGTATGGTGCAAATTGCGATCGATCTGACTGCGAAAGACATCCTAACAAGATTTTGCTAGTGTATTGAAACTCCAGCGTTACAAATCCCAGCACTAACGGATCTGTCTCTGAGTATTTTCGCCTCACTTGAACAATATCTTTTCCCACCAGCACTGACAAGCGAAAAACAGGTTCTCTATCGCCGTAAGCGTCTATTGCTTTCCGATATAAGGCGCGAGTGTCGGCGACAATTTCTTCACGATTAATTAAGCTCGGATCGATCGCCTGCTGCTCTATTTGTCCCTCTAAAACCGCTTCGACTCTACTCCAAGCTATCTCGCTGGCTACTTTCAGAGTATCTGTCAATTTGTCAACTATTTTGGCTCGATTTCCCTCAAAATTTCTTGACTCTGGGCTTTCGGAAAATTGCTGCTGCGCTTGCTTTTTTCGTGCCGCCACTATACTGTAATATTTTTTTGCCCAGCTAACTGCTAAGGAAGAAACGCTGACGCCTTTAGCCTCTGGGAGTTTGTGAGTGTCCAAGCCCATAATACTGTGTGACGCAAAACTGTCGCCCTGTTGAATTTCGTCTGCCACAGGTAAAGACTTTGAAGAGAGTTGTGAAATACTAGCCATGAGAAACCTCGTTTTTTTTGTGAAGTAGCACCCGATCGATTCCTCTAACTTTTAACGTTATTAACTACAATCTTCTGCATTTGTACGCTGACAGTTATCCGCTATTGTGCTTAAAGTTATAGGCAATTTGGCTTTACAGCCTGCATCTTTTATAAGATACACGTTAATAACGCTATTTACTGTGCGCTAGAACACCCTAACCCTGCGATCACGATCCTGAGATTTTTTTCTTGACTTGTAAAAACGGCTGAAAATAAATTTAATTTGTTTTAAAACCTCAGAATTAAAGTCAAGTCTGCTTTAAAAAAACTGCTACTTGAGATATTTTATTTTTGTTTTGGAGTGCTTTTGTCGTTAGCGAAGCCCGCCCCTACGGGGGCTACGCCAACGAAGAGGATCGCCCTACGTTCTCAAATAATCTAGGCTATATCACGATCGAGCGGTGACTTTGATTGATTTATTTTCTTATGTGAATCAAAAAAATATTTTCGTTTTTGCGGTAATTACGGAACCTTAACACATTCAACGAGGGGCTTTTATGAATAAATAATTAAATTTGAGAGGAGAATCAGATTTAAGTGCGTTTCGTTAATGCCATTGCTAGCGGTTTTTTCTATCAGCTTTTTAGCTTCCCGGTGAAGCGAAGCTATCCCTCTTCGTGAATCGCCCGCTATCGATCGAACGTCCATTCGATCGCCCAACCACCATTCAAAACCGGAATCTAGATGATCGACTCACCTGATCGTTCCCACACTCTACAAACCCTGACTGGTTCCAGTCCTCGGCCGGAAGATGTACCTTCCCCCCACAACGATAGAAGTGGGTTTCAATACCTCACGGGCGATCGATCCTTACAAACAGGACAGCCAGTGCGTCTTTAAGGCTATACCTTCGGGTAGGATTAGTAGGACGAGAGGAAGTGGATAAAATGAGCGCCAGCAATTCAACAGAAATCAAGTTCGGAACCGATGGGTGGCGGGGACTGATTGCCCATGACTTTACTTTTGCCAACGTGCGAAAAGTCACCAGGGCGATCGCCAGCTACCTCGAAACCGCTTACACCAAAGACCGTCCAGTGCTAGTATCCTACGATACCCGCTTTCTGGCAGACGAGTTCGCCCGCACCTCTGCCGAAGTCTTGGCAGATTTGGGATGGACTGTGATGGTAGTCGATCGAGATTGTCCGACACCAGTCATCGCCTACAGCGCCAAGCATCTAAACTCCGCAGGCGCTTTGATGTTCACCGCATCGCACAATCCCGCACCTTACTGCGGCATCAAATACATCCCCGACTATGCGGGCCCGGCTACCCCGGAAATTACTGATACGATTGTGGCAAATATTGCTGGTGCTTCAGATGCCCCAGCCAAAGGTAGCCACAACGATAAAATCTCCACTTTTGACCCGAAACCCGAATATTTGAAGTTTCTCTATACTTTGATCGATGTGGAACGGATTCGCTCTGCTAAGTTGAAGGTGAAGTACGACGCTCTTTATTCGACTTCTCGTGGCTATCTCGACGGGGTTTTGGAACACTGCGGCTGCGATGTAGAAAGTTTTCACACCTACCGCGATGTGCTGTTTGGGGGCGGAATGCCTGAACCCAAGGGCGAACAGTTAGTAGAGTTGGTGGAAGCTGTTAAGAAGGATTCGGCTGATTTGGGCTTGGCTACCGATGGCGATGCCGATCGCTTTGGTATTGTGGACGAGTTGGGAAATGTCTTGACTCCAAACACCGTGCTGTTGCTGTTGGCTCGCCACTTGGTTAAGAATAAAGGCTTGACTGGGGCGATCGTCCGTACCGTCGCAACTACCCATTTGCTCGACAATATGGCCGCTAAATACGGTTTAACAATCTACGAAACCGCAGTCGGCTTCAAATACATCGGCGAAAAAATGCGGGAAACAGCGGTGCTCATCGGTGGCGAAGAGTCTGGCGGTTTGAGCGTTTTGGGTCACATCCCCGAAAAAGACGGGATTTTGGCTGATATGCTAGTTGCTGAGGCGATCGCCTACGAAGGCAAACCCCTTTCTCAGCTAGTAGAAGAAGCCATCAAAGAAGCCGACGGCCCCCTGTACAACAAACGCTTGGACTTGCACCTAGAGGAAGCCCACAAAGCAGCAGTTTTGGATTCTTTCACCAAGAATCCCCCGACAGAAATAGCGGGTATCGGTGTTAAGGAAATTGGCCGCAAAGACGGGATTAAACTTTATCTTGAAGACGGCGGTTGGGTATTGCTGCGGCCTTCGGGAACTGAACCTTTGATGCGCGTTTACATGGAAACCAACTCTGTGGAAAAAGAAACCAAAGTTGCCGAGTACATGGAAAAGGTAATTGCCAAATTAGAACCTGCTTAACTTTCCACTGATTTAGGACTTGCGAACGGGTTACTAGAAACCGGGTTTTTTCACGAAAATACTTGCTGAAAATCATCAACTATCTCTGAAATAACCCGGTTTATTGGTTTCGATTAGGGCGCGCACTGAGCACCTTATCTATTTTTTAGAGTTTGTTGAATGGGGAGATTTGAGAGGTTGAGGTCGATCGCACTTTTGGTAAATTGACGGGATGGGCGATTCCTGCGGGATAGCTGTGCTCGCGCGTACATTAAAACATTTTGCCGCCAATATTTTTCGTATACATAAGCGTCTCGCAGTTATTGCAAAGCCGTTTCTGACTTCTTCGCCATGTCGGATGGCTGCTTTGCGGGTTTTGCCATGAGTACAAGGCATGATAACGCGATCGGCAAATTCTGGAATCGTCACTAGAAAAAGTTGATCTTAGTCAGAACATTGGACGATCGTATTGTATCGATTCATGAATCTTCCTCGTTTAACTCGTCGAGTTGCGCTAACAATATTGCCAACTGCGGTGAGATCGTGGGTGAGGAATCAACCTCCTCTATAAACGTCCTTCCGATGTTTGCATTGCAACAGCAGAATCGTGAGTTCTTGATCTTCTATTTCATAACGAACGCGATAATCACCGATGCGAATACGGTATTCATTTTCATAACCTTTTAGTTTAACAACTCCATCTGGCCGCGGGTTTTCGGCAAGTTCTTGGACTTTGATAGCGATACGGTCGTAAACATCATCTGGCAAGGCATCTAGCTGTTTTTGCACAACTTTGGGTATGATGATTCTATAAGTCATGTTGACTTTCTTGCCCGTTGAGTCGTGTATTCGTCAAACGTGATGTAATCACCGGCTTTGTAATCAGCACGGGCAGCCTCAATTTCAGTAATATCTTCTGGAGAATCTTCCTCATCCGGGAATAATTCAGCTTCCAAAAGTTCCCAAAGCTGCTGTTTTTCTGCAATTTCCAGTGACGAAATTGCTTCTACCAGTGATTGAAATGAGATATCTATTTTCACGGTATTCTCAGCCATTAAAACTTTTATCTATATTTAGTTTGACATTTTTAATTGTGCCTGTGCCCATTTTCGCAGTTGCTCGTGCGATCGCACTTTAAAATTTTTCCATCAAATCTTTTTCTGCGGCATAAACATCTCGTAGCTGTTGCAGCCCGGAAGCAGAAATAACCAATTTAACCGTAGCTACCAATTTTCCCCACTCAAACAAGCCGTCAACTGAAACAGCCGCTTTGAAGTTGTGCGTATAAAATTTAGTCCAAAATCCGGGTGCTTGCTTGCTTTTCCAGCGCTTGTACCACCGGCCAAAATCTTGAAGGGAAGGGGGATTGACTTCTAAAATTGGGGGAAAATCGGCGTAGCTGACAAACCGGCTGATGCCTTTGGCGTGGACATACACCATGTAGCGACAGCATTCTATCCGGTAAATGTCCTGTGTTGAGATGTTGAAAAGCAGTGCTACTGTGTCTTCTGTGACAAATCTTGCCAGCGGATGCAGGATGGGAGATTTGTGAATTATCTTGGATTCTGCGATCGCCCGTGATTTTGCCGGAGTTTCTGATATCATTGTAAGTACCTATTCTGATTGTAGATAAGTCTGGTAGGTCTTTAAGACAGCTAGTAACTGTCTATGTAAGTTTTAAAGACGATCGCCCTTTAGTTTTCGAGGCCGGGGGGCGATCAGCTTTTACATATAAAATTATACGACGCAATTGCATCAACTGTCAAGCATGGGTTTAGTCAGGCTAAAAATTCGGGAACTAGCGGCGGAGAAGGGCTGGACGCTTAAGGAAGTATCTGATCGCTCTGGGGTAATTTATAGCACTGTCAGAAGCTATGCTCGTCGTCCTGAAATGGCAATGGTAGACTTTACTTGCCTGCGGAGGTTAGCTCGGACTTTTGATGTGATGATTGAGGATTTGGTTGAGGTTTTGGAAGAGTAGGTCGATCGACCTTGAGTTTTCGATACTGGGGCGATCGCTTTTTTGTATTTTTTACACTATAGCATGATTAACTGTAGTTAGTCAAACATTATTGTAGTTAATCGGATTGAGGATGGTAACATCAAGGAAAGTTATAAATTGTTGATTATTCTTCGTGGCAAAAACTAATACGGCGATCGCGGTCAGTTCCGTGATTAAGGAAGTCATTCAAAAACAAGCCCAAGCGACCAGACTAACTCAGAAGGAAGTCGTGTACTTGGGAATGCTGGCAATTGATGCACTCGATAAGGAAAGCCGCCAAGAATTGGCTGACAAGGTGCATCAGATGCAGGTCAATGGCGAGATTTGAGGGGAGAAGGGCGATCGACCTTTCCACATTTTTACTATGACTTTTTCGTCGTGTCTTGTCAAGACGCGCTTAAGCATTTTGCATCGCAGCTAAAAGCTCAGCTTAAAGATGCTAAGATTGAGTCGAAGTTGTTAATCTCCGGTTAGTTTTGTGACTAGAGCCAGTACCGCCATTGGAGTCAGCCCGATTATCAAGGATCTTGTGCAGAAAAAGGCGCTAGCAACCAGACTAACGCTGAAGGAAATCATCTATGTAGGGATGCTGGCGATCGATGATTTAGATGAAAAGCGCTTGCAAGAATTGGCTGACAAAGTGCATCAGATGCAGGTGAATGGGGAGATTTGAATCTGAAAAAAACCAGGTCAACAGTTTCATCTTTACCGCTAAAAGCGACTAAACTCTACCCAAGGTCGATCAGCTTTGGATGTCACATCAACCATCTCCACTTGAGAATATTGCTTGCGTATCACCTCAATTTTCTTTCTTTTGCTTTCAACGTAGAGTTGCATAGTCAATTGGAGGAGCGAGTAAATCCACGATAGCAAAAAGGGCGATATCGACTTCTTGCTTCTTTATTCGGCAATCCGTTCTGGTGCAGCGCGGTTTTTGGGATGCTGGGGCTACCTCGGTGCTTTACGCCAACCATTGGCCCTCGCTTCTGACTCTGTGCAAAACCATCTCTCTCCGCTAGCTAGATTGATCGCTGTTGATTCGTAATCTTCCATGCCTGGAAGGTGATAAACCTTATTGCCTGTATCGATCGAGATGTTGCCTTTGATAGTACATCCTGGTTTTGCGATCGATGTAATTGGAGAGGGAGAACGACTAGGACTGAACTCCATTGTAAAAAGCACAATGACAGCCAGAATCCCAATACCAACAACTGTTTTGAGTACACCGCGTTTCTTTGGTTTCTGCTTCGTTGGCTCATGTCGAAGTGCAACACCTTGAATTGAGGCTCTAGTGGCACGTACCTTCCAGTCTGTTTTAGCAACTCGCTCGTACAAAATCGTATCTCCGACTTTGGGGCGGCGACTTACTCCCTTCAGCGCACTGATATGCAAGAAAACTTCTTTACTGCCATCATCCGGTTTAATGAAGCCAAACCCCCGATCGTCTTTCCAGGTTGTCAGTTGCCCTTTATTCAGAACAGGTTTCATAAAATCGCACTTTTATTCCTGCTTAACAGACTGAGCCAATCGCTTCGCATTCTCTCGCCGATGAACATTAATCGGACTGTTGCGAATATCAGCCTCTACCATAGCAATTAGTTCATCTAAACTGAGAATTAGATCGTCAAGCCGTTGATAGACACTTAGAAAATTTCTCATAGTCTTTTGGATTACTTCACGAGCGGGGAGTTTGGCTGTTTCACTCATGGCAGGTGAAAAGCTCTTTTGGCTTCCCGGATAGTGGCTTCGCATCTGCGTCAGATTCTGCTTCTGCTTGCTCGATCGCTTGAGCTAATAAATTCAGCATAGCAGAAGAAGCTGTGGGCTGTGATTGAGAAATCCGCAGCAGCAGCGTATCAAAGCGAGAGTCGTGGGGAGGCAAGTTTTGATTTTTTGTCGATCGGCATCAAAGATTTTGGCGAACCTGCCCCTACTATACTAACTATCTTGGCAGTTGCTAGATCAAAAAAAAATCCCCCGCCAGAAGGCAGGGGATTTCATTTAATTACCTAGAAACCAGAGTTCAGAGTTACCCGAATTTCCCGGCCGTCGAGGCAATTACAAAGGCCGCGTAAGTGAAGACGTTGCCCACAGTAAAGTGAACTAAGCCAACCAAACGACCTTGGACGATCGACAAAGCAACAGGCTTGTCTTTCCAGCGAACCAAGTTAGCCAAAGGAGTGCGCTCGTGAGCCCAAACCAAGGTTTCGATCAGCTCTTGCCAGTAACCTCTCCAAGAGATCAGGAACATGAAACCAGTTGCCCAAACCAGGTGTCCGAATAAGAATATCCAGGCCCAGATAGACAGGTTGTTAGTACCATACGGGTTGTAACCGTTGATCAACTGAGAAGAATACAGCCAGAGGTAATCGCGGAACCAGCCCATCAGGTAGGTTGAAGACTCATTGAACTGAGCCACATTTCCTTCCCAGATGCCTAGGTGCTTCCAGTGCCAGTAGAACGTTACCCAAGCTAGGGTGTTCAGCATCCAGAAAACAGACAGGTACATCGCATCCCAAGCAGAGACATCGCAGGTACCGCCACGGCCGGGGCCGTCGCAAGGGAAAGCATAACCGAAGTCTTTTTTGTCCGGCATCAGCTTAGAACCGCGTGCATCCAGAGCGCCCTTGACCAAAATCAAGGTGGTGGTGTGCAAGCCAAGTGCGATCGCGTGGTGAACCAAGAAATCGCCAGGTCCGATCGCCAAGAACAGAGAGTTAGTAGAGCTATTAATGCCTTCCAACCAGCCTGGGAGCCATACGTTGCCGTAGTTGGGCCAAGCAGTAGCAGCAATGCTGTCAGGATTGGAAAGTAGCACGTCCATGCCGTACAGAGCCTTCCCGTGAGCAGCTTGGATGAACTGTGCGAACACTGGTTCAATCAAGATTTGCTTTTCAGGAGTTCCGAAAGCGACTACAACGTCGTTGTGAACGTACAAGCCGAGGGTGTGGAAGCCCAAGAACAGCGATACCCAGCTCAAGTGAGAGATAATCGCTTCTTTGTGCTGCAACACGCGATCGAGCACGTTGCCTTTATTAGCTTCAGGATCGTAGTCCCGCACCAAGAAGATAGCTCCGTGGGCGAAAGCGCCGACCATGATGAAACCAGCAATGTATTGGTGGTGCGTGTACAACGCAGCCATCGTCGTATGATCCTGCGCCATGAAAGCGTAAGGAGGCATCGAGTACATATGCTGTGCAACCAGGGAGGTAATCACGCCTAAAGCAGCGAGGTGCCAACCTAATTGGAAGTGCAGAGAGTTGTTGTAGGTCTCATAAATGCCTTGGTGAGGCATATTGAAGGGGCCTTCAACTTTCTTACCAAAGAAATCTTTGGAATCGCACATTTCTTTGATGCTGTGACCGATACCGAAGTTAGTCCGGTACATATGACCGGCAACGATAAACAGAACTGCGATCGCCAAGTGGTGATGAGCAATGTCTGTCAACCACAGAGATTCTGTCTGAGGATGGAAGCCACCCAAGAAAGTCAGAATTGCGGTTCCAGCGCCTTCGGCAGTACCGAAGACATGGCTCGCTGCATCTGGGTTCTCGGCGTAAACGCCCCAGTTACCAGTGAAGAACGGAGCCAAACCGGCCGGGTGAGGCGGGGTAGACAAGAAGTTTTCCCAACCTACGTGCTGTCCGCGAGATTCGGGGATAGCGACGTGAACCATGTGACCAGTCCAAGCCAAAGAGCTGACACCGAACAAACCAGCCAAGTGGTGGTTGAGGCGAGATTCAGCATTCTTGAACCAAGACAAGCTAGGACGGTACTTGGGCTGGAGGTGCAACCAACCTGCGAACAGCATGACAGAAGCCAACAGTAGCAAGAAGATAGCTCCTTGATACAAGTCGCCGTTTGTCCGAACCCCTTGGGTGTACCACCAGTGGTATACGCCGGAGTAAGAGATGTCCACTGGGTTAGAAGCGCCCGCTTGAGTGAAAGCTTCTACTGCTGGAGCACCGAATTGAGGGTCCCAAATCGCGTGAGCGATCGGGCGAACGTTTAGAGGGTCTTTAATCCACTGTTCAAAGTTACCTTGCCATGCTACGTGGAACAGGCTGCCCGAAGTCCACAAGAAAATGATTGCTAGGTGGCCGAAGTGGGAAGCAAAAATCTTTTGGTAAAGATTTTCTTCGGTCATGCCATCGTGGCTTTCAAAGTCGTGTGCTGTGGCAATCCCGTACCAGATCCGCCGTGTGGTCGGGTCTTGGGCAAGGTCTTGGCTAAATTTTGGAAATTTCGTTGCCATAAGCCTTGATTAATCCTGAATCCTGAACGTTGAAGAGGTTCGGTTCCGAGGTTTGGATTCTGGGTTTGAGATTGCTCCCAAATCCTGAATCCAAAACCTAAAGGTAGTTTACCCTACCGAGATGATTCGCGCTAGGAAGAATGCCCACGTAGTGACAATCCCTCCCAGGAGGTAGTGAGCTACACCCACTGCCCGACCCTGAGTAATGCTCAGAGCGCGAGGCTGAATCGAAGGAGCTACTTTCAGCTTGTTGTGAGCCCAAACAATGGACTCAATCAGTTCTTGCCAGTAGCCGCGGCCGCTGAACAGGAACATCAAGCTGAAGGCGAACACGAAGTGTCCAGCTAGGAACATCAGACCGTAGGCCGACAGTGCCGAACCGTAGGACTGAATTACCTGAGAAGCTTGCGCCCACAGGAAGTCCCGCAGCCACCCGTTAATGGTGATCGCACTTTGTGCGAAGTTGCCGCCGGTGATGTGAGAAACTGTGCCGTCTGGCGATACTGTTCCCCACACGTCCGATTGCATTTTCCAGCTAAAGTGGAAAATCACCATCGAGATGCAGTTGTACATCCAGAACAAGCCGAGGAACACGTGATCCCAACCAGAAACTTGGCAGGTACCGCCACGGCCTGGGCCGTCGCAAGGGAACCGGAAGCCCAAGCTGCCTTTGTCAGGAACCAAGCGAGAACTGCGTGCAAACAACACGCCTTTCAAAAGAATCAAGACTGTAACGTGAATTGTGAAAGCGTGGATGTGGTGGATTAAGAAATCCGCCGTACCCAATTCGATCGGCATCATCGCTACTTTGCCACCGACTGCTACTACACCGCCGCCAAAAGCGTGGCTGACGATTTCCATAGCATTAGGCGCTGTGTTACCAGGAGCCAAGGCGTGGATATTTTGCACCCATTGGGCAAATATCGGACGCAATTGAATACCAGTATCTGAGAACAAATCTTGAGGACGACCGAAAGCCCGCATTGTATCGTTGTGAACGTACAAACCGAAGCTGTGGAAGCCTAAGAATATGCAAACCCAGTTGAGGTGAGAGATGATTGCATCTCTGTGGCGGAGTACGCGGTCAAGCAAGTTATTAACGTGCTGACTCGGATTGTAGTCCCGCACCATGAAGATTGCTGCGTGAGCCGCTGCTCCAACAATCAGGAATCCGCCAATCCACATGTGGTGGGTGAACAGGGATAGCTGAGTGGGGTAGTCGGTTGCGATGTACGGATACGGAGGCATCGCGTACATATGGTGAGCCACGATGATGCTGATAGAGCCCATCCAGGCCAAGTTCCACGACAGTTGGGCGTGCCAAGACTGTGTGAAAATTTCGTACATTCCCTTGTGGCCTTCGCCAGTGAAGGGGCCTTTGTGAGCTTCCAGAACTTCTTTGAAGCTGTGGCCAATGCCCCAGTTCGTGCGATAGAAGTGTCCGGCGACGATGAACAGCACTGCCAAAGCTAAGTGATGGTGCGCTGTATCAGTCAGCCACAGACCGCCCGTGGTGGGGTTCAGACCGCCTTTGAAGGTCAGGAAGTCTGTGTATGCGCCCCAGTTGAGGGTGAAGAAGGGCGTTAGACCTTTAGCGAAGCTTGGGTAGATGTCTGCCATCAAGCTCGGTGTCAAAATCCACTCATGTGGCAGCGGGATGTCGGCAACTGTTTTGATCAGCTTGCCGCCTACTGTCAGCGGTGCACCTGCATCGATCGCGTCCATGCAAGCATTGATCGGCAGAGCAACGTGAATTTGTTGTCCTGCAAAGCCTAAGCATCCGCAGCCGAGCAAACCTGCCAAGTGGTGGTTCATCATCGATTCTACGTTCTGAAACCATTCCAGTTTCGGAGCGCGGACGTGATAGTGGAACCAACCAGCAAATAGCATCAAAGCTGCCATTACCAAGGCGCCGATCGCAGTGCAATATAGCTGGTATGAGTTAGTGATGCCGTTGGAGCGCCACAGTTGAAACAGACCAGATGTGATCTGAATTCCGTGGAAACCGCCGCCTACATCTGCATTTAAAATTTCTTGGCCAAAAATCGGCCAAACCACTTGAGCGCTGGGCTTGATGGCTGTAGGATCTGTCAGCCAAGCTTCATAGTTGGAAAATTTTGCGCCGTGGAAATATGCGCCGCTTAACCAAACGAAGATTACTGCCAAGTGGCCGAAGTGAGCGCTAAAAATTTTGCGCGAAACGTCTTCTAAGTCACTTGTATGACTGTCGAAGTCGTGAGCGTTAGCGTGGAGGTTCCAAATCCAAGTGGTGGTTTTTGGCCCCTTAGCTAGAGTGCGATCGAAATGACCTGGTTTTGACCACTTTTCAAAAGAGGTTGGAACCGGATTCTTATCGACTACTACTCTAACTTTTACCTCTCGCTCTGGAGGACTAATGGTCATGAAGACTCTCCTCTCGGTAAGACAAGGAACGAGAACTGAATACTGTATCTGACACTCCCCGCGCTTAATTAGGCGGGGGGATTCTCGGTTCCCCGAAACAGCTTGTACTTGACTCTTTGCAGAGTTAGACACAGATGCATCGTTTCCCCAAGCATTTTGCTTCTCGGAAGAAGCCAGTTCCCCAGTGTCGGTAACAATGTCCCTGGGTACTGCCAACTCTCTCGCTATCTGGAGCTACCGATCGCTTCCTTGATTCAAGATTGATTCAGGATTGATGCGGCTGCTCCTTTTGAGGGAGTTTTATGAATTATAAGCCTGTTATCTGAAGTATTAATCGCTTGTTAACAATACTTAAAAAAGCCTCAATTCTTGATGTAATCGCCGCTTTAATTTCCACAGCCCCTCAAAAAAGTCAAGGGGTATTGCCATTAAATTTACAAAACTCAAAGATTAAGTGATTGAGAAATACTCATTTATAAAGAGATGTTTAAGAAAACGGCTGCGGGAGTTATTAGTCAGATCGGATAGGTTGCCTACTGCGCCAACGTCTGGGCTAGACTGCATCTCGAATGCCCGATCGACAATTCCCCAATTCTAAATTCAGTTTTGGGCTATAGTTCCCTATGAGAAGGCTTCTAGGAGTATAGTGGCGTGATTGGCATCAATTGGCAGAGAACGGTTGCAGGCAGGCTGGTGGCATTGTTCGCAGCAGCAGTATTAATTTTGGGTGTAGCAAGTTGTGGCGCGGACAATCCCGAATTGTCCAAATCAGGGAACAAGAGCGGCTCAGCTACCGCCCTCTTAAACAGAATCTCAGAGGTTTCCCCCCCATTCGCCATTCAACAACTGCGTCAGGCGCTAAAAATCTACCAGCCTCAAATAAGTATTTTGAATCCAAAACCTGACGAAGTGCTTCAGGATATAAATGTGTCTGTTAAGTTCCAAGTTAAGGACTTCCCCATTTTCAAAGAAGCAAACTTGGGTTTGGGGCCCCATCTGCAAGTTTTATTAGACAACCAACCTTACACAGCAGTTTATGACATAAACCAGTCTGTAACACTCTCCGACTTAGAACCCGGAACCCATACCCTGCGAGTGTTTGCTACTAGCCCTTGGGAAGAAAGCTTTAAAAACGAAGGTGCTTTGGCCCAAACCACTTTCCACATTTTTACCAAAACACAGGACAACAATCCCGATCGCACATTGCCCCTATTAACATACAACAGCCCCCAAGGCAACTACGGCGCAGAACCCATCCTGCTCGATTTTTACTTGACAAATGCGCCTTTGCACCAAGTGGCGCAAGCAAATTCCCAAGATGACATACTCGATTGGAAAATTCGAGCCACAGTTAACGGGGAAAGTTTTGCGATCGACCAGTTGCAACCTATATATCTTAAAGGATTCAAACCCGGCAAAAATTGGGTACAACTAGAATTAATCGACGAACGGGGAAATACCGTCAAAAACGCCTTTAATAATACAGTCAGACTGATAAATTACGAACCGCAGGGGCAAGATACTCTTGCAAAATTAGTGCGGGGTTCCCTAACAGAAGCAGATACTCGCGGTATAGTCGATCGCACCTACGAAGCCCCAAAGCCCACACCAACCCCAACCCCCGAACCGACACCAGAACCGGAACCGACACCTGTATTAGAAAAAACACCAGTTACCGAACCAACCTCAGATACAATAGTTGCTCCCGAAGTTGCTCCCGTTCAAGCAATAGAACCACAGCCGATAGCAACACCTCAACTAGAAATACCCAAAGTTGTTGAGCAAGTTAAAGTCATCGAACCCCAGCCGATAGCAACACCTCAACTAGAAATACCCAAAGTTGTTGAGCAAGTTAAAGTCATCGAACCCCAGCCGATAGC
>NZ_JAUBVX010000027.1:85988-87911 GCF_036706065.1 Microcoleus sp. A2-C3
AACACCTCAACAGCCACAACAGAAAATAGGCGACATAATCAATCGTTTCCGTAACTTTTTCAATCAAATCACAGAACCAAAAACTCCCTCAGATAGCCTACCCCAAACACAGTTATAAATCACAGACAAAACCTCACCAAACACTTCTAAATTCATCTGCGTTTATCAGCGTAAATCCGCCTAGATCTGCGGTCAAAAACAAAAACCAGGAAAATCAAAAATGACCTATCTCGAAACAGCAGCCAAATTCTATAGCGACGTTGCCGAAACTCCCCAAATCGGACTTTGTTGCGTCCAAAGCAGCCCCTTGCAACTGCCAGAATTAAAAATTCCCGCACAAATGCAAGAAATGAACTACGGCTGCGGCACAACCGTTCACGCCGCCGAACTTGTCGGCAATCCAGTCGTGCTGTATGTAGGAGTCGGCGGCGGTTTAGAAGCGCTGCAATTTGCTTACTTTTCTAGGCAAAAAGGAGCAGTTATTGCCGTCGATCCCGTTCCAGCAATGCGAGAAGCTGCTGCACGCAACCTGCGGATTGCTGCCCAAGAAAATGATTGGTTTGATGCTAGTTTTGTGGAAATTCGGGAAGGCGATGCTTTTGCGTTGCCGGTGCCGGATGCCTCTGTCGATGTTGTCGCACAAAATTGCTTGTTTAATATCTTTGAACCTGCGGATTTAGCTAAGGCATTAAAAGAGACTTATCGGGTTTTGAAACCGGGTGGCAGGTTGTTGATGAGCGATCCGATCGCAACCCGGCCAATTCCGCAGCATTTGAAGGAAGACCAACGCTTGCGGGCTTTGTGTTTGTCTGGTGCTCTGACCTACGCAGAATACGTTCAACACCTTGTAGACGTGGGCTTTGGGCAAGTAGAAGTCCGGGCGCGCCGTCCTTACCGGTTGCTGGACAAACACAATTACAAATTGGACGCGGATTTGCTGTTAGAAAGCCTCGATACAGTGTCTTTTAAAGTGGACATCCCCCTGGATGGCGCTTGCATTTTCACTGGCAAGACGGCGATTTATGCGGGTTCTGAAGAGCTGTTTGATGACGGTGCGGGTCACGTTTTGCAGCGCGGAGTTCCGGCGGCGGTGTGCGATAAAACGGCTGGGAAGTTGGGGGGATTGATGCCAGATCGGGTGTTGATTACTGATTCGACATGGCATTATAACGGCGGCGGTTGCTGTTAGATGAAAAAAGCTGGTTTCAACCGCTATTCTCCATCCAACGGAGAAAATAGGTGCAAGATTGGGTAATTGTATTGTAACTCCCGTGATGGAGACCGCAGGCAGCGCGATCGCCAAATCATTAATTTTGACAGTCACAATCAGAACTCTAGCACCGCCACTTTCCTCTATCTTATCAGTATCTATTTTGTTGAAGGATTGGGATGCGGCACGGAAACTCTGGTCGGAAACTTTAAAGGGAAAGGATTTTCACAACAGTTAGTACCTCTTGCTCGATTTTCTCTCGGAACTGCTTTGCTGGTAGGACTTTCTTTCGGCGGAGCCTGTTGGTTATTTCCTAATACTGTTTTTCGGTTGTTGACGAATCACGCCGAAGTCACTGAAAACATTGATATTTTTGTTCCCTGGTTGCTACTCGTTCTCGTATTCAGTTCAATAAACTTTATGCTGGATGGCTATTTCTTAGGTTTGACCCAAGGGCATACCCTCCGCAATGTTAGCTTATTTGCTCTTGTAGTGGGATTTTTACCTGCGGATATAGCTGCCATTAAGTTTGAGAGTAACCATATTTTGTGGCTGTCTTTGCTTTTGTTTGAAGCTATCAGAATGGTGACGATTGGGGTACAGTTTCCTAAGACATTTGCTAGTGATGTTGAGGATCTGGAGTTTAGACTAAAAAACGATCGCATCTAAAAGTAGCTGCCTTGGAAGATCCGGCAAGCTGTTGCTCAAAAACT